>NZ_RZSV01000011.1:0-51959 GCF_004023205.1 Mesorhizobium sp. M1A.F.Ca.IN.020.03.2.1
GCTTCACTCGCACGCCGGATTCCGACAAACGGCCCGCACCGGAGCCAGTTGATGAAGCGCCGGCCAAGGCGGTGGCTTCCCTCGGGCTTCCCATTCGTCCGGCGCCGCTGGCGCCCCAGCCGACCAATCCGGGCCGGGCAGTCCCCGGCGCGGCCGCCACCGCCCCGGCCAAGCCGCCGCAGGCCATCGTCAAGCCGCAGCAGGCCAGCGCCGCGCCGTCGCCACGGGCCGTAGCCACTCCGGCACAAAAGCCGCAGCCGCCGAAATTTCGTTGGTCCTATCTTTCCGACGATGCGTTTTTCGAGTTCAGCCTGCCCTTGCTCGCCGAGCGCCTGGCGCGGGCACGGCTGAACGATCCTTTGCAGACGCCCGCGGCTCCCGCGCGGATGAGTCCTGCGGCGCAACCGAGCCCGTTCCGCCCCGCCGCGATCGGCGAGGCGACCTCGTTCTACCGCGTCATCGAATGGCGCTCGCACGGGCCGGCCGCAAGTCTGGCCCCGCTGACGGCGCCGGTCGATCTGCCCGCTCTCCGGTCCGCTCCTGTGGAAATCGAATCGCCCGCGCCCGAGTCCGTCGCGCCGCGTTCCGCTGCAAAGAGCGCCCAGGCCGCGAGACCCGCGCCGCCCCTGCCCGTCGCCGGCAAGGTCGCGCCGCAGCCCGCTTCGGCCGGCTACGAGCTTCCGTCCGAGGAATTGCTGCAGATGCCGCCGGAAGGCCAGGGCTTCTACATGTCGCAGGAGCGGATGGAACAGAACGCGGACCTGCTCGAAAGCGTGCTGGAGGATTTCGGCGTCAAGGGCGAAATCATCCATGTCCGGCCGGGTCCGGTCGTCACGCTCTACGAGTTCGAGCCGGCGCCGGGCGTGAAGTCCAGCCGCGTCATCGGCCTGGCCGACGACATCGCCCGCTCCATGTCGGCCATCTCGGCGCGCGTCGCCGTGGTGCCGGGCCGCAATGTCATCGGCATCGAGCTGCCCAACGAAACGCGCGAGACGGTCTATTTCCGCGAGCTGATCGAATCGGCCGGCTTCCGCAACACATCGTGCAAGTTGGCGCTGGGGCTGGGCAAGACCATCGGCGGCGAGCCGGTCATCGCCGACCTCGCCAAGATGCCGCATCTGCTGGTCGCCGGCACCACCGGCTCGGGCAAGTCGGTCGCCATCAACACCATGATCCTATCGCTGCTCTACCGGATGAAGCCGGCGGAGTGCCGCCTCATCATGGTCGATCCCAAGATGCTCGAATTGTCCGTCTATGACGGCATCCCGCATCTGCTCACGCCGGTCGTCACCGATTCCAAGAAAGCGGTCACCGCGCTCAAATGGGCGGTCCGCGAGATGGAGGAGCGTTACCGCAAGATGGCGCGCCTCGGCGTGCGCAACATCGACGGCTACAACCAGCGCGCCGCGGCCGCCCGCGACAAGGGGGAGGTCGTGGTCATGCAGGTGCAGGTCGGCTTCGAGAAGGGCACGGGCGAGCCGCTGTTCGAGGAGCAGGAGATCGACCTCGCCCCGATGCCCTACATCGTCATCATCGTCGACGAGATGGCCGACCTGATGATGGTGGCCGGCAAGGAGATCGAAGGCGCCATCCAGCGGCTGGCGCAGATGGCGCGCGCCGCCGGCATCCATTTGATCATGGCCACACAGCGCCCGTCGGTCGACGTCATCACCGGCACCATCAAGGCCAATTTCCCCACCCGTATCTCCTTCCAGGTGACGTCCAAGATCGACAGCCGCACCATCCTTGGCGAGCAGGGCGCCGAGCAGCTGCTCGGCCAGGGCGACATGCTGCACATGGCCGGCGGCGGGCGCATCGTGCGCGTGCACGGTCCCTTCGTCTCCGATCTCGAGGTCGAGCACGTCGTGGCGCATTTGAAGGCGCAAGGCCGCCCGGAATATCTCGATACGGTCACCGCCGGCGAGGAAGAGGAAGAAGATCCGGCCGACACGGGTCCAGTCTTCGACAAGGGCTCGATCGACGCCGAGGATGGCGACGCCCTCTATGAGGAGGCGGTCAAAGTGGTCAAGCGCGACAAGAAATGCTCGACCTCCTACATCCAGCGCCGCCTCGGCATCGGCTATAACCGCGCCGCCTCGCTGGTCGAACGCATGGAGAAGGAAGGCCTGGTCGGCGCGCCCAACCATGTCGGCAAGCGCGAAATCCTTGCCGGCCGGCGCGACCATGCGCCGGAGCGCGACGAGACGGATTGAGCGGGCGTTAGGGCGCGCAGTCAGGTCGGCCGATCGCGGCTGGTCCTGCCCGTCCTTATTCTATCTGGGGCCCTCGGGGAGAGGTCAGCCGGGCGAAGCGGAGACTGGGTGAGGGGGAGCGCAGTACGCGGCTGCCCTGCTCCAAGGCGAAAAATGCGTCAGCCGCCGTTCGCCACCAAGGCGATCGCCGCGCGCAGATCCTCGAGCCCTGAGGCCTTTTCCGACGAAGTCGCGAGCACCGCCGGGAACGCCGCCGGCCGTTTCTTGATCTTGGCCAGCGTCTCCTCGATCAGCTTCGGCACGCCGGCCGCCTTGATCTTATCTGTCTTGGTCAGCACGATCTGGTAGGACACCGCCGCCTTGTCGAGCAGCGACAGCACCTCCTCGTCCTTGGCCTTGATGCCGTGCCGGGCGTCGATCAGCACATAGACGCGCTTCAGCGTGACGCGGCCCTGCAGATACTCGAAGATCAGCTTCGTCCAGGCATCGACCTTATCCTTCGGCGCGCTGGCGTAGCCGTAGCCCGGCATGTCGACCAGCGCCATCGGCGGCAGGTCGGCGCCTTCGCCGGAGAAGCCGTCCGGCACGAAATAGTTCAGCTCCTGCGTCCGTCCGGGCGTGTTGGAGGTGCGCGCCAGCCCCTTCTGGCCGACCAGCGCGTTGATCAGCGACGACTTGCCGACGTTGGAGCGGCCGGCAAACGCGATCTCCGGCGGCCCTTCCGGCGGCAGGAATTTCATCGACGGCACGCCGCGGATGAAGATCCACGCGCGGGTGAACAGCTCCGGACTTATGGCAGTTTCGCTCGTGGTTTTGTCCGGCGCGTTCAAACGGCGGCCTCCAGCTTGGAAATGTCGGCGCCTCGAATGGCGTTGAGGTTGCGGCTGACCTTGTCGACCGGCCAGTTCCACCAGGCCGCTTTCAAAAGCCGTCGCACCGTGAACTCATCGAAGCGCATCTTCACCACCTTGGCCGCATTACCGGCGACGATCGCATAGGGCGGCACGTCGTGCGTGACAACCGATTTCGCGGCGACGATCGCGCCATGGCCGATCTCGATGCCCGGCATGATCACCGCATCCATGCCGATCCACACGTCATTGCCGACGATCGTGTCGCCGCGGATCTCTTTCGACCAGGTCTCGGGGTCAAAACCTTCCTCCCAGCCATGGCCAAAAATATTGAACGGATAGGTGGAGAAGCCGGACATGGCGTGATTGGCGCCGTTCATGATGAAGCGGGCACCCTCGGCGATGGCGCAGAACCTGCCGATGATCAGCCTGTCGCCGATGAAGGGATAGTGGTGCAGCACGCACCTCTCGGCGAATTTGTCCGGGCCGTCGGGATCGTCGTAATAGGTGAAGTCGCCGATCTCGATGTTCGGCGCATTGACCAGCGGCTTCAGGAAGCCGACGCGCGGATGCATCGCAATGGGATGCTTGATGTTGGGGTTGGGTCCGGTCATCGCGGTCAGTCCGTAGTTGGCAGGCACGAGGCGGCGCCCTGGCGACGCTGTCTCCCGATCAAACTACCGTGATCCGGCTGCAGCACCAACCCGCGCTCAGCGGCTGCCGCGACAGATCACGATCGGGTTGGAAAGCGCGCTGTCGAAACCGCTGCCCTGATAGACCTGGACGTTGGAGGCGCCGGGCGGCAGCGTGAAACTGCCGTCGACGACTTTCTGGTCGCCGGCCGAGGTGTGCAGGGCCCAGCTATAGGTGCAGAACTGCGGCGGAGCCTTGGGTTGCACGTGGCTGCAGTTGAGCTGCGCGCCGCCGAGCATTGCCGCGCCGCCGCAGCTCACCGCTTCCTTGGCGGCGGCCGGAAACGCGCATGTCAGGAGGGCAGCCACGGTCGCGATCCTGAGCCGGTTCATCTTCATTTTTCGTGCGTGCCTCTGCCGGCCTTCAGTTGCGCCACGTCGGCGCGACGTTTGCTCCAGGCGGCTTAGCTGGTCTTGCACACCGCGTCCAGCAGGATTATGTGCATGATGATAATAAGCATGCTCACGAAAGCTTGTCTGCCGACTCCGAAGTTCCTCCCATGCCTTCCTCGCTCACCAGCAGCTTCGTCCTGCACGACGTCGCGCGCCTGCCCGGAAAACGCTTCGAGCAGCGCTCGCGCCGCTCGAGCCTGACTCGCGGGCATTGGCAGGTGCGGCCCTATCTGTCTCGACAGCAAGGCATTCACCTTTCCGCGGACGCGCGGCAGGAGCTGCAAACACTTTGTCTGATCAAATCCAATCTGCTCGAGGCCTGCGCCCAGCCGGCTGTCGACCGGGAGAAAGTCCATGTCTGAACCAGCCTCACCACGCAAACCCGCCGACGGCGACAATGCCGGCGACAGAAGCAGCGACCAGGTCATTCGCCTGGACAGCCAGCGCGAGCAAAGGCGTGCCGCCAATCCGGGGATCGAAAACGATGAGCTGGAAGCCCCTGTCGCGCCGGAACCTGCTGCGCTCGAAGCACCCTCGGCCCAGCCGAAGCCGGCCGCCGTCACGATAACTTCGCCGGCCCGGGCCAAGCCGCGGCGCAGCTTAACCCGGTCTGTCCTGTTTGCGCTGCTTCCGGTGGCGCTGGCGGTCGGCGGCTATTACTACGTCGTCGGCGGTCAGGTCATGACCACCGACAATGCCTATATCCAGGCGCAGTCGCTCGGCGTCTCCACCGATGTTTCCGGCACCGTGCAGGAGATCGACGTGCATGACAACGAGGCGGTTAAGAAGGGCCAAGTGCTCTTCCGCTTGCGGCCGGCCTCGTTCGAGACGGCGCTGGCCGGCGCTCAGGCGCAGCTCGGCACGGTGCGCAACCAGGTGTTGACCTTGCAGGCGAGCTACCAGCAATCGCTGGCGCAGATCGCCCAGGCCGAGGCCGACATCCCCTATTACGAGTCGGCCTTCCAGCGTCAGCAGGATCTGCTCAAGACCTCAACCGCCTCGAAGGCGACTTTCGACAGCGCCCAGCACGATCTCATCGCCGCCCGGCAGAAAGTCATCGTCGCCAAGGCGCAGGCGCAGGCAGCGCTCGCCCAGCTCGGCGGCGACGCCGACCAGCCGGTCGAGAAGAACCCCTTCTACCTGCAGGCCCAATCGGCGCTGGATGATGCCCAGCGCAATCTCGGCGATTCCGTCGTCAAGGCGCCGTTCGACGGCGTCGTTACCAATGTCGATGCGCTGCAGGTCGGCAAGTACCTTCCCGCCTCGCAGCCGGCCTTCAGCCTGGTCTCGTCGACCGACATCTGGATCGCCGCCGAGCCGAAGGAAACCGAGCTCACTTATGTCCGGCCGGGGCAAAAGGCGACGATCAGCATCGATGGCTATCCGGGCGAGGTCTGGCATGGCGAGGTCGGCAGCATCAGCCCGGCCTCGTCCTCGAGCTTCTCGCTGCTTCCGGCGCAGAACACCAGCGGCAACTGGGTCAAGGTCGTGCAGCGCATTCCGATGCGGGTGACGATCGACGACCCGCAAGGCAAGCCGCCGCTGCGCGGGGGCATGAGCGCGGTTGTCAGCATAGACACCGGCCATGCCCGCGGCCTGCCCGATTTCGTGACCGACCTCTTCAAGCGGTTTGAGCAAAAGTCATGAGCACCGTCGCCACGGGCACGCCTGCGGTCGCCAATCGCGGAGCCATCACCGCCTGCGTCATCCTGGCGGTCATCATGCAGGCGCTGGACACCACCATTGCCAATGTGGCGCTGCCCTATATCCAGGGCAGCGTGTCGGCGAGCGCCGACCAGATCAACTGGGTGCTCACTTCCTATATCGTCGCCGCGGCGGTGATGACGCCGCCTTCGGGCTATCTTGCCAACCGCTTCGGCCGCAAGCGCATCCTGCTGGTCGCCATCACCGGCTTCGTCGTCGCCTCGGTGCTGTGCGGCTTTGCCCAGTCGCTGCCGCAGATCGTCGGCTTTCGGCTGCTTCAAGGCCTGTTCGGCGCCGCCCTTGTACCGCTGTCCCAGAGTATCCTGCTGGACATCTACAGCGTCGAGGAGCGCGGTTCGGCCATGGCGCTGTTCGGCGTCTCGGTGATGGTCGGCCCGGTGCTTGGGCCCGTCATCGGCGGCTGGCTGACCGAGAATGTTTCCTGGCGCTGGGTCTTCTACATCAACGTGCCGATCGGCGTGCTGGCTTTCGCCGGCGTCTCGATGTTCGTGCAGGAGACCAAGCTCGACCTCAAGGCCCGGCTCGACTGGTTGGGTTTCGGCATGCTCAGCCTCGCCATCGCTTCGCTGCAGATGTTCCTTGACCGCGGCGAGCAGCTCAACTGGTTCTCCTCGTCCGAGATCATCGTCGAGGCGCTGGTCTGCGCGTCGGCCTTCTATATCTTCATCGTCCACACCTTCACCGCCCGCGACACCTTCGTGAACCCGCGGCTGTTCCTCGACCGGAATTTCGCGGTCGGCATGGTGTTCATCTTCATCATCGGCATCACCTATCTCGCCTCCCTGGCGCTGATGACGCCCTACCTGCAAACGCTGATGGGCTATCCCGTGGTGACCGCCGGCATCGTCATGGGACCGCGCGGCCTAGGCACCATGGCCTGCATGTTCCTTGTCGGCCGGCTGGTCGGCAAGGTCGACACGCGCTGGCTGCTGTTCACGGGGCTCGCGGTCACCGCCTGGGCGATGTACGACATGACCGGCTGGACCCCGGACGTTTCGCAATGGACGATCATCCGCACCGGCTTCATCCAGGGCGCCGGCTTAGGCTTCCTGTTCGTGCCGCTCACCACCATCACCTTCGCCACGCTGGCGCCGGAACGGCGCGCTGAAGGGACGGGCCTCTACAATCTGTCGCGCAACATCGGCTCCAGCGTCGGCATCTCGGTCGTCACCGCGCTTCTGACGCAGAACCAGCAGATCAACCATGCCAACATCGCCGACTATGTGACGCCCTATAGTCCGGCGTTCGGCGATCCGGCGATCGCGCAGGCGCTGAGCCCTTACACCGCCGCCGGCCGCGCCGCGCTCGACGGGCTGGTCACGCTGCAGGCAACGATCATCAGCTATGTCGACGACTTCGAGCTGATGATGTTGCTCTCGCTCGCCGCCATCCCGCTTGTGCTTCTGCTGCGCAAGCCTGGCACACCGGCCAAGGTCGACCACAGCGCCGTCATGGAGTGAGCTGGTGCATGTCGCCCAAAAGCGTGGAGCGGTTTTGGGAAAACGACACTGCATTACAACGTCCCTAAAGCGCGTCGCGCTTTAGGAGGAAAAACCGGGGTCCCCCCGCGGGACCCCGGCCTGCCGGACGGCCTTCCCAACACCGGCGTCGCTGCGCCGGAAGCCGTCGCGGCTTTTGGGGAGGACCGGGGAAGCTACGAGGCAGGCCATGCCGCAGTTTCGCGGGGGCAGGCCAAATTCCGAAAGACGGCTGCGCGAAGTTCTGTCCGGAGCGCCATAGGGCAAGCCGCCAACGAAAAAACCCCGGTCATGCCGGGGTTTTTGGTGTTAGGGCCGGGGTGCCATCTATTCCGCCGGCGATGGTTTCTTGCGGAACATCGCCGCCAGATTGTCCCACAACTCGATCTTGGCGCCCTGGCGCTTCATGATCACGCCCTGCTGCAGGATCGAGAGCAGGTTGTTCCAGGCCCAGTAGATGACGAGGCCGGCCGGGAAGGAACCCATCATGAAGGTGAAGAGGACCGGCATCCAGGTGAACACCGCGGCCTGCGTCGGGTCCGGCGGCGTCGGGTTCATGCGCATCTGCAGGAACATGGTGATGCCCATCACGACCGCCCAGGCGCCCATATGCGGGAGGAAGGCCGGCGGCGCGAAGGGCAGCAGGCCGAACAGGTTGAACACCGAGGTCGGATCGGGCGCCGCGAGGTCGTGGATCCAGCCGAAGAACGGCGCGTGCCGCATCTCGATGGTGATGTAGAGCACCTTGTAGAGCGAGAAGAAGACCGGGATCTGCAGCGCCACCGGCCAGCAGCCGGCCAACGGATTGATCTTTTCCGTCTTGTAGAGCTCCATCATCGCCTGCTGCTGCTTCATCTTGTCGTCCGCGTATTTCTCGCGGATTTCCAGCATCTTCGGCTGCACCTTCTTCATGTTCGCCATCGACGCGTAGGACTTGTTGGCCAGCGGGAAGAAGATGGCCTTGACGATGACGGTCGTGGCCAGGATCGCTAGGCCGAAATTGCCGAAGAATTTGTACAGCGTGTCGATCAGCCAGAACATCGGCTTGGTGATGAAATAGAACCAGCCCCAGTCGATCAGCAGATTGAACTGGCGAATATGGCGGTCAGCCTCATAGGCGTTGATCTTGGCGACTTCCTTGGCGCCGGCGAACACTTCGGTTTCGATGGTTGCGGACTGGCCGGCCTCGATGTTGATCGGATCAGTGAGGAAGTCGGATTGGTAGCGATGGCGCCCGTCCTCGAAATAGCCGTAGCGCGGCTGGAAGGGCTGCTTTTCGGTCGGCACCATGGTGACGGCCCAGTACTTGTCGGTGATGCCGAGCCAGCCGTCGGTCGACTTGCCTGGCTTGACTTCCTTGTCCTTCTCGATGGCGGCGTATTTGTATTCCGTCAGCCCCTCGGTGCCAGTAACCCCGATCAGGCCTTCATGCAGCACATAAGTGCTGGCGACCGCCGGCTTGTCGTAGCGCGTGACGCGACCGTAGTTGAACAGGCTGACGGCAGCGCTTCCCGAATTCTGCACGGTGTCCGAAACGGTGAACATATAATCGTTGTCGACCGAAATGGTGCGCTTGAAGGTCAGGCCCTTGTCGTTGGTGTAGGTCAGCGTCACCGGCGTCGACGGGGTCAGCGTCGGATTGCCCTCAACGCTCCACACCGTGTCGGAACTCGGCACCGCGCCGGTCTTGTCGGTGCCGACGAACCCGATCTCGGCGAAATAGCCGGTCGGTAGCGCCTGCGGATTGAGGAGTTGGATCTCGGGCGAATTCTTGTCGACCGTCTCGGTGTAGTGCTTGAGCTCGAGGTCGTCCAGGCGAGCGCCGGTGAGATTGATCGAGCCCTCGAGGCTCGGCGTGTCGATCTTGATGCGCTTGGTCGCGGCAACAGCCTGGTCAAGGCTCTCTACAGTGACTGTCTCGCCGCCAGGTGCGGTCGGGATGGCGCCCGGAGCCGGCGCCGGCGTCCCGGCCGCGCCCGGATTGGTCCCCTGCGCTTCCTTCTTCTGCGCCTCGACGCGCTGCTGCTCGATGCGGGCCTGCTCGCGTTGCTGCTCCATCTTGGGGTTCATGTAGAACACCTGCCAGAGCGTCAGGATCAGCACCGACAGCGCGATGGTGATGAAGAAATTGCGGTTGTTTTCCATCGAAAGCCCTTGGCCTATCGTGTTCCGCGCAGCCGGCGGGAAAGCTCGGCCTTCAACTGGCCGAACGGAATGGCAAGCACGTCTTCGCGCCCGACGATGACATAGTCACTGCCGGGCGCCATGTCATCGGCGGCATGCGTTCGCACGGCTTCTCTCAGCCGCCGCCGGACGCGGTTGCGCACCACGGCGTTGCCGACCTTCTTGGTCACGGTGTAGCCGACGCGTGGCGCACAATCGTCGCCCCGGTCGAGAACCTCGACCAGAAAAAGCCGCCCGCGGCGCTTCTCGCCGCCGCGCACAGCCATGAAATCCGCGCGTTTCAGAAGCCGCCCGGGAGTTTTCCCCTTTGGCTTGCCGATTGCGGGCAACGATCTCGTCTTTCGTTCAGGCGCTGAGCCGCTTGCGGCCGCGGTTGCGGCGGGCTGCGACGACGCCGCGGCCACCCTTGGTGGCCATGCGGGCACGGAAACCGTGCCGGCGCTTGCGGACGAGTTTGGACGGTTGGTAGGTACGCTTCATTTGTTTTAATACCGCGGCGTGCGGCCCTTCTTGATTCTGTCACACTGTAACAGGAGCTTTGCCGGGCCGGTTATAGGCGCGATCGAAACCGCGCCGGGACGGAAGGCCCGAGCGTGAGCGGGCTTATAGGAAGAAGGATTTTGGAAGTCAATCCAGCCCGCCCAAAGGCATTTTTTCACTGGCTGGCGGCGAAATTGGCAAAAAAGCCGCAAATCGCATAATCTTGCTCGATCAAGCCTTCGTGAAAACCGCGTCATGACAAGTGAAGTCCTGTCAACGGATGAAAAGCCACGCCCCGCGGCGGCAAGCTCGCCGCGCCGGGTGCCGCTGTCGCGCGGTCTGTCGACCAAGCTTCTGCTTCTCACCATCGTCTTCGTGCTGCTCGCCGAAATCCTGATCTTCCTGCCCTGGATCGCCAGCTACCGGGTGAACTGGCTGAAGGAGCGGCTGAGCACCTCCGCCGCCGTGTCGATCGTGTTGCTGCAGGGCGAGCCCAACTCCCTGTCGCACACCGCCCAGAACGACGTGCTGATGGCGATCGGCGCCAAGGCGATCGCGGTGCGCGACGGCGGCGTCTCGCGGCTGCTGGTCGTGGCCGACATGCCGCCGAAGGTCGACGAGCATATCGACATTGCCAATGTCGGTCTGGTCAACGGCATGACCGGCGCGCTGGAAACGCTGTTCGCCGGCGGAAACCGGATGCTGCGCGTCTTCGGCCCGGTCGGCGACAGCGACAAGGAATTCGAGCTGATCATGCCGGACTACAGTCTGCGCAACGCCATGCTCAGATATTCGCGTAACGTCGCCGTCGTCTCGCTGCTGATCTCGCTGTTCACCGCCATGCTTGTCTATGCGGCGATCGATCTGATCATGATCGGCCCGATCCGCACCATGACGCGCTCGATCCTGTCCTTCTCCGAGGCGCCGGACGATCCCGGCCGCATAATTTGCCCGACGGAGCGTGCCGACGAGATCGGCGTCGCCGAGCGCGAGTTGTCGCAGATGCAGGATCGGCTGCAAAAAATGCTCGCCGAGCAGAAGCACCTCGCCAATCTCGGGCTTGCCGTGTCCAAGATCAACCACGACATGCGCAACATCCTGGCTTCCGCGCAGCTTATGTCGGACCGGTTGCGCCAGGTGAAGGATCCGACCGTGCAGTCCTTCGCGCCGAAGCTCCTGCGCGCGCTCGACCGCGCCGTCGCCTATTCGGAGGGCGTGCTTGCCTATGGCCGCACACAGGAGCCGGCGCCGTCGCGCCGCCGCTTGCGGCTGCGCCAGCTGGTCGACGACGTGCACGGCCTGCTCGATATCGAGGAGGGCATCGAATTCATCAATGCCGTCGAGCTCACCTTCGAAGTCGACGCCGATTCCGACCAGCTCTTCCGCGTGCTCACCAATCTGTGCCGCAACTCGGTGCAGGCAATGGCGGCCGACACCGAGAGCGCGGTGGTGCGTCGGCTCGCCGTCTCGGCCGAGCGCTTGGGCAGCGTCAGCCGCATCACCGTCAGCGACACCGGCCCCGGCCTCCCGCCCAAGGCGCGCGAAAACCTGTTCGCCGCCTTCCGCGGCTCGGCGCGCAGCGGCGGCACCGGCCTTGGCCTGGCGATCGCCCATGAGCTGATCCGCGCCCATGGCGGCACGGTGGAGCTGGTCGAATCGATCGGCGGCCGCACGGTCTTCGCCGTCACCATCCCCGACCAGCCGGTGCGGCTCGATCAGGCCCGCAACGGCCTGCGCCGCCCGGCTTGACCGTGGCAGGCCAGGGAAGACGTTCCCGCTTCGGAGTTCCGCGAAGCAAAGACCCCGGTCGGAATGTGATCCTGTAAACGCCTGCGACAAAACTTTTGCCGGGCCGGCTTGCTTTTCCGAAATTCAGTCGTTAGGGAACACTCCACATCGCGGCCGGCGTCTCGACCGGATCGCGGGGCTTGTGTCTCACACGGCCTGATGCGCGCCCGTAGCTCAGCTGGATAGAGCACCAGACTACGAATCTGGGGGTCAGGAGTTCGAATCTCTTCGGGCGCGCCAATTAATCAAACTGAACTCCCGCGCATTTGCCTCGCCGGCCGAAGCAGTCGCTGGCTGCCTACGCTCACGCGGCGAGGTTCACGTGGCGTATTAATCCACGATCCTGATCGGGTCGGCAGTGGTACCCGAGCGTTCTTGAGTTCAGCTTTTTTTCATGCACCCTTGCTCGTCTCCAGCCGCAGTCGGCGGCGCGGCCTAAGTCCCACCGCGCGCAAGGCAGTCATCGGCGTTACTAACCCCCTAGCTGTTGCAGCTTGCGACAGGCACGCCTTGCGCCTTCACGGCATCTCTGGCGACACCTCTCCTTGTTGCCATCCCTGCATCGCCCCACGGATTCCGGTTTAGCTGGTGCGCTCGTTTTTGCCGAACGATTGGAAGGTTCATCGATAGGCAACGACACTTGCGGCTTGCGACTGACTTTCTTTGGCAGGATCTTTTTGCGTGGCGGCGTAGGTGCTTGGAACTTGGCAATTCGGCTCTTTGCAATTTCGACGAATGCACCATTCGGAAATGCCGCTAGATAAGCACGATACATCGAGACATCGGATGTATCCTTGATTGATTTCCAGAATTCAAGCTCTGCCGCCGCGTTGATGTCTGGCTGATAGGCGTCTGCCGAAGACGGACTAGACGCGGCATCCGGGTTGAATGAGAATCCCGGCTCCACCAGGGACGAGTTGCTCCAGGGAACCTGCTTCCCAGAAGTCGCGTTCATGACGTCCAACCGGACGCGACGCATGAGAATTTCAATGTCGATCGAAGGAGTCTTTATCCGCTTCACAAGAGAGTCTGCAAACGGACTATGATTGACGGCTCCATCGAGAGCCACGTTGCCGGGTTGTGTTGCAAAGCCGATAAAGACTCCCCTGCCAGCATCCAAGGCTCCCAGCCCCTTTCCTATGGCAAGGCCGCGACTTTGACCCGGTCCACTCAATTGCTTAACGAAAGGATTGTCCCGACAGGCATCGAGAAGGACGATTGCGATATTTTCCTCGGCCGTCATGGCGGCGATGATGTCTTGCAGGCGCTCAGCCTCCAGAGCCAAGTCGGCCGGACGTTGAAGGGCGGCGTCAACGGGCAATAGGTAGTTCTCCCCGTTCGCTTGGAGCCCGTGTCCGGCGAAGTAAAAAAGCGAGACGTCACCCGGCCGCAAGTTTCGCCTGAATTTTCCGATGAGTTCCCTGAACGTTGATGCGTCGGTATCCAATCCAAGGGTGACGTCGAAGCCCGTCTCTTGCAAAACTCGGGAGATGGCATTCGCATCATTTACCCCGTTGGGAAGCGATGACGCAAAACGGTAGGCCGAGTTACCGATTACGAGCGCATATCTATGGCTGCGTTGACCGATCTGGGTCTCAGAGGAGGCCGGTGTCGACAAGCCGGCCAGCAAAAGAAGGCACGCGCACAACAAACAAACCTTGGACATTGCGACCTTCCCGAGTAACGGAGAATATTAGCATCCGTTAAAGCGCGTGGGTACCCGTTGTAAGGGCCATCTTGCTTGGGGAAGGGGCCAAACTTGCCGGAGGCCGCTTGGTATGAGGTCTCCGTGCATCGTCAACGCCCTTTCCGGCATCGACTTCAAGCAACATCAAACCCCCGAATGAGGCCGCAGCATACAAGGTGGGCCGAGCTCACGAGCTTTTGGCAACACCGTTCGATCGCTCAGCCGACCGCCTTCGTCGCCGCCCTTCCGGCGCTGCGTCCGGAAAAGATGCAGCCGCCGAGGAAGGTGCCTTCGAGAGCCGCATAGCCGTGCACGCCGCCGCCGCCGAAGCCGGCGACCTCGCCCACCGCATAGAGACCAGGGACCGGCTCGCCCGCCGCGTCGAGCACGCGGCTGTCGAGATCGGTCTGCAGGCCGCCCAGCGTTTTGCGGGTGAGGATGTTGAGGCGCACCGCAATCAACGGGCCGTTCGCCGGATCGAGCATCTTGTGCGGCTTTGCGGTGCGGATCAGCCTGTCGCCGAGATAGGCGCGCGCGCCGCGCAGCGCGGTGACCTGCGCATCCTTGGAGAACGGGTTGTCGAGCTGCATGTCGCGGGCGCGGATCTCGCGTTCGACCTGCGCCACATCGAGCAGCGGCTCGCCGGCCAGCCCGTTCATCCGCGCCACCAGCTTCGAAAGGTTGGCCTCGACGATGAAATCCTCACCCTTTTCCATGAAGGCTTTCACCGGGCCGGGAATGCCCGACGTGGCGCGGCCAAGCACCTGCCGCCAGCTCTTGCCGGTGAGGTCCGGATTCTGCTCCGAGCCCGACAGCGCGAACTCCTTCTGGACGATCTTCTTCGTCAGGATGAACCACGAATAATCGAAGCCGGTGCTCATGATATGGCTGAGCGTGGCTAAAGTGTCGAAGCCTGGGAAAAGCGGCACCGGCAGCCGTCTGCCGCGCGCGTCGAGCCATAGCGAAGAGGGACCCGGCAGGATACGTATGGCGTGATCGGTCCAGACCGGCGCCCAATTCTTGATGCCCTCGACATAGTGCCACATGCGGTCGCGGTTGATGACCCTCCCGCCCGCTGCTTCGGCAATTGCCAGCATGCGGCCGTCGACATGGTCCGGCACGCCGGTGATCATGCGCTTCGGCGTCGCGCCGAGACGCTGCGGCCAGTTCTTACGCACCAGCTCGTGGTTGCCGCCGATGCCGCCGGAAGCGACGATCACGACCTGGGCGTGGAGCTCGAAATCCCCGGCCACGTTGCGCGAGCTCTTGCGTCCACGCTCGACCGTGCTTGGCTCCAGCACGTCGCCGCGCACCCCGGTCACCGTCTTCCCGGTCCGCGTGATCTCATTGACCCGGTAGCGGAACTTGAACTCGACGAGCCCACGCTTCTGCGCCTCGCGCACGCGCAGCACGAAGGGCTCCAGCACGCCGGGCCCGGTGCCCCAGGTGATGTGGAAGCGCGGCACCGAATTGCCGTGGCCGCAGGCATAGCCGCCGCCGCGCTCGGCCCAGCCGACGACGGGGAAGAATTTCAACCCGCGCTCGATCAGCCAGGAGCGCTTCTCGCCGGCGGCGAAGCCGAGATAGGCTTCAGCCCATTTGCGCGGCCAAAAATCCTCAGGGCGGTCGAAGGCGGCGGTGCCCATCCAGTCTGCGAGCGCGAGGTCGTGGGAATCGCGGATGCGCATGCGCCGCTGCTCGGGCGAGTCGACCAGGAAAAGCCCGCCGAACGACCAGAAGGCCTGGCCGCCCAGCGATTGCTCGGGCTCCTGGTCGACGATGATGATTTTCTTGCCGGCATCGGCAAGTTCTGCCGCGGCGACGAGGCCTGCCAGCCCCGCGCCGACAATGATGACATCCGCGTCGTCAGCCATCTTCGTTCCCCCCAGCGCCTTCCGACGGCCTGTCAGACGGGCTCCCAGCCGTCCTTGTCGCCGGCGCGGAAGATGGCGTCGATGACCTTCTGGTTGAGGACCGATTCCTCCAGCGTGAAGACACGGTCCTTGCCGCCCTGGGCCGCGCGTACGAAGGCCTCGCATTCCAGCCGGTACTGCTGGGTGCCCGGGAAGCGGAACACCTGCGCTTCCGTGTGGTTCTGATTGTGCAATTCGATGCGGTGGTGGTCGTAGAGCCCGGCATTGAACGGGCCAAAGACCTCGATGAAACCCTTCTCGCCGTGGAACACCATCACCTGCCGCGCCGCCATCTGCGTCGACAGGTAGAAGGACAGTTCGAAGTCGCCGAAATCGGCGCGGATCGAGGAATAGATGTCGGTGCCGAAGGTCTTGTCGCGCTCGATGGTGGCTTGCACGCGGACCGGTTCCTTGCCGGTCGAGAAGCGCGTCGACACGGTCGGATAGACGCCGATGTCGGGCAGCGCGCCGCCGCCAAGATCCAGCTGGTTGCGCATGTTGGTGGGATCGACATTGTAATAGGAAAACGCGCCCTGCACGTGGCGCAGCCGGCCGATCGCGCCGCTGGCGATCAGGTCGCGCACCTTGATCCACTGCGGGTGGTAGACGACCATGAAGGCCTCGCAGACCAGCACCTTCTTCTCGTCGCGCAGCTTGATCAGCTGCGGGATGTCCTTGGCGTCGAGCGCAAGAGGCTTCTCGACCAGCACATGTTTTCCCGCCTCGATTGCCTTTGCCGTCCATTCGACATGCTGCGAGGTCGGCAGCGGGATATAGACGCCATCGACCTCCTTGGAAGCGAGCAGTTCCTCATAGGAGCCGAAGGCATGCGGCGCGCCGAAACGCTCGCCCAGTGCCTTGGCCTTCGACAGGTCGCGGCTGGCGATCGCCGACAGCACGCCATTCTCCGAATCTACGATCGCCGGCAAAAGCTGCTCGCGGCCGATCTTGGCCGTCGACAGAACACCCCATCGGAACATCATGCTTCTCCATGTCGGTTACGTCGATGGAGGTGTGCCCCAATTCCGGAGAAAAGCCAATCGCAGACGCGGGCCACAAAGCGCCTTCGTCATTCTCGGGCTTGACCCGAGGATCCATTCCCGTGACCTTGACGTAAAGTGCAGGGATGCAGAGATCTGTAACCGTTGCAACGCCTTAGCGTCACGCCATGGATCCTAGGGTCTGCGCGCGTCGCTTCGCTCCTTGCTCCGCCCTAGGATGACGAACCCGAGGATGCGCCACCAGAGCTAACCCCTTCTCCCCGTCAGGGTCATGTCGAAGTCGACGACGTTGGAATAGATCGGCGTGCCGACATCCATGCCGTAGCGCGATCTGAGCACCTTGCCGGTGACATGGAACTTGATGGTTCCTGACTTCAGCCCATCGAGCTCGGCCGTGAACTTTTCCGAAAACGTCTTGCCGCGCGCCGTCAGCCGGCCGGTGACCACGGCGGTGGTCTCGCCGGTGCGGGTCACGTTTGTCGAGCGGAATTGGATCTCCGGATTGTTGGCGCTGTCGAAGACGGCGTCGGAACGCAGGAAAGCATCGATGCGGCCCTGGCCGGTGCCGACGCTTTCCGGAAAGATGGTGAGGTTGACCTTCGAGCGCCCGACATCGGCATTGTCGATGCGGATCGTGCCCTTGAAGCGGCCGAAGGCGCCGCCGAAGCCGCCACCGCCGGCCTTGCCGATGGTGAAGCGGATCGAGGAGCCCGCGGGGCTGATCGTGTAGCTGCCGGCGGCGTCACTGAGCGCCACCGCGGCGCAAACCGGCGCGGCAAGGCAAGCGGCAAAGGCCGCCAATCCGAGGATGCGCGCATGCATCGACATCTTTCCTATCCTGAACCAGCGCATTGCTGTCTCCCCGCCACCAACGAACGGGCGGCCCGCTCTATTCCCGGGCTGACGAAGGCGTGATTATGCGCGTGAGCACGCTGTCGCGCAGCAGGAAATGGTGGCGCATCGCAGCAAGGATATGCAACGCGACCAGCGCGATGCCGGCATAGGCAAGATACCAATGCGCGGCCGACCAGAAGCTTTCCGCGGCGTCGGATTCGGCGAGCGGCAGGTCGGGCATGACGAACTGGTTGAAGGGCATCGTCGGGATTTCCAGCGTCGAGACCGAGACCAGCGCCCAGCCGGAGAGCGGCAGGGCAACCTGGAAGGCGTAAAGCGCCAAATGCGCCAGCGGCGCTGCCTTGCGCTCCAATGTTCCCACCGAAGGCGGGAGTGCTGGCGCCGCATTGCCGACACGCCAGGCGATGCGCAGGATGACCAGCCCAAGCAGCAGGAAGCCGACGGACTTATGCAGCTGGATCAGCTCGAAAGACGTCCGCTGGCTGTCGATGCGCATCATCACGAAGCCGAGCACGAACTGGCCGATGAAGATGAGGCCGATCAGCCAGTGAAGGATGATCATCGCCCAGCCATAGCGGGTGGCGGTGTTGGTGATGGACGATTGCATGGTCGAAAAACGTCGCTGAAATCACCTTTCTTCCAGCCCTCCCCACAAGCGGAACGGAGGAGCCCTACCCGCTCACCTTGAAGAAATCGACGAAGGCCCGCAACGCCGGCCGCATCTGGCGGCGGCTTGGGTAGTAGACGAAGAAGCCGTCGAAAGCGGGGCACCAGTCCTCCAGCACGCGGATCAGCCGGCCATCGGCGAGCGGCGCCTTCACATAGTCCTCGAAGACGAAGGCGAGCCCGGCGCCGTCGATCGCGGCCTGGGCGATCAGATGGTCCTCGTCGAGGATCAGCGGCCCTGGCGCGGCGATCTCGATTTCCTCGCCGTCCTTCTCGAACTCCCAGCGGTAGAGGATGCCGCTGGAGAAGCGGAAGCGGATGCAGCGGTGATCGGCGAGATCGCGCGGATGACGCGGTTTGGGCATGGTCGCGAAGTAGGAGGGCGCGCCGACCAACGCGCCGCGGATGTTCGGCCCGATGCGCGCCGCGATCATGTCGCGCTGCAGGCTTTCGCCCAGCCTGACGCCGGCGTCGAACCCACCCTCCACCACATCCGTGAAGCGGTCCTCGATCACGATCTCCAGCATGATCTCGGGATAGGCGGCGGTGAAGGCAGCGAGCCGCGGCGTCAGCACCAGATGCGCGGCGGTGCGCGGCACGCTAAGCCTGAGATTGCCAGCCGGCCGGTCGCGCGTCTCGACCGCCGTTTCCAGCGCCAGGTCGATCTCGGACAGTGCCGGCCGCAGGCGCTCCAACAGCCGCGCGCCTTCCTCGGTCGGGGCGACACTGCGCGTGCTGCGCGCCAGAAGCCGCACGCCGAGCCGCGCCTCCAGGCTCGCCACCGCATGGCTGACCGCCGACGGCGCGATGCCGAGCTCGCGGGCCGCGCCGCGGAAGCTGGCGCATTGCGCGACCGCGGCGAGAACGGCCAGCTGGGAAAGGTTCGTCCGGTTCATTGATCTATCTTATAGAGCGAGCTGTGCGAAAGAGACATGATTATCGAACGGATGCCTAGGCGCTATTTCATCTCCATCGCAACAAGGAGATGCGCCATGCAAACCCGCAAATTAGGAACTGAACTCGAAGTCTTCCCCGTCGGCCTCGGCTGCATGGGCATGAGCTTTGTCTATGGCGGACAGCCGGAGGCGGAAGCCATCGCTACGCTGCGCCGCGCCATCGAGATCGGTGTCACCTTCTTCGATACCGCCGAAGTCTATGGCCCTTACGAGAACGAGATCCTGCTCGGCAAGGCGCTGAAGCCGGTACGCGAGAAGGTCACCATCGCCACCAAATTCGGCTTCAAGATATCCGAGCACGGTTCGGGCATCGACCGCATGATCGGCGTCGACAGCCGCCCTGAGCACGTCAAGGCGGTGGCGGAGGCCTCGCTGAAGCGGCTCGATACCGACGTCATCGACCTCTACTACCAGCATCGCGTTGACCCGAACGTGCCGATCGAGGACACGGTCGGCGCCATGGCCGAACTGGTGCGCGAGGGCAAGGTGCGGGCGCTCGGCCTGTCGGAAGTGAGCGGCGCCACGCTGCGCCGGGCGCATGCCGTGCACCCGATCGCCGCCGTGCAGAGCGAGTATTCGCTGTGGAGCCGCGATCCCGAGGACGAGGTCTTTGCCGTTTGCCGCGAGCTCGGCATCGGCTTTGTCCCCTACAGTCCGCTCGGCCGCGGCCTGCTCACCGGCACCATCGCCAAGCGCGATACGCTCGGCGCCGGCGACTGGCGCCTCGGCCTGCCGCGCTTCCAGGCCGAAGCCATGGAAGCCAACAATGCCGTCATTGCCGTGCTGGAAAAGTTGGCGATGGAAAAGGGCGTGACAGCGGCACAACTGGCGCTCGCTTGGTTGCTGCACCAGGGCGATTTCATCGTGCCGATCCCCGGCGCGCGCAAGATCCGCCATTTGGAGCAGAACACGGCAGCGGCCGGGATCAAGCTGAGCGCCGCCGAGGTCGCGGCCATCGGCGACGCGCTGTCGCCCGACAAGGTCGTCGGTAAGCGCTATACCGAAGAGCTGCTGGCGCTGGTGAATGGTTAGACATTTCAGCTTGCTTTGAGACGCTGGCGGGACAGCGCCCCCCTCTGTCCGGCAGGACAGAGGGGGGCGCCTCGCGCTGACCTACCAAGGCAGCACGCTGATCTCCGGCCAGTTCTCTCGCGCCCTCCTCCCCTTCGCCTCATGCGTCCGCTGGTTGTCCAGCGCCCGGTTCGGCGTGATACGGAACGAAAAAATGTCGTCGAGCCCGAACGGCGCCACCAGCTCCAACGCCTCGTCTGCGTCGAACCGCACCCCGACCGCATGCGTCTTCGAGGCGAAATAGCCGACCGATTCACTCGCGCTCGTGTAGCGCGGGCATGCCTGCCCGAATTTGGCCGGATACCACAGGTGCACGCGTGCCTGATTTCGCACCTCCACCGGCAGCGTCAGTCCTTCGAAATGCTGCGCCGCCCGGCGGATCACCGCGTCCTCGGCCTCGTAGGAGAGATCGGTGCCGTCGAAATAGAACAGATCGACATCCTTGATGCCGTAGCCTGAGGGCCTGCCGGTGAGATGGTTCCAGATGCTGTTGTAGAGCGCGCCGGAAACCACCAGCCAGTCCGGCAACGCCAGTTCACGCACTCGCGCCAGCGTTTTGGCCAGCAGCGGGTCCGCCGCCACGATTTCGAGGAACGCCGCGCGTTGCTCCTCGAAAGGCAGGCCGGAATAGCGGAGATGGTGCATCGCCCAATGGAGGGCGATTCGCCACCTTCCGGCAATCCTTTAGGCTCTCAGCACGCCGCCCGTCTGCTTGTTGACGTTCTCGACGATGCGCTTGGCCAGCGCCTCGAAATCCTCGTCGGTCAGCGTCTTTTCGACCGGCTGGATCGAGACTTCGATGGCGATCGACTTCTTGGCGGCGCCGAGCGCAGCGCCCTCGAAGACGTCGAACACCGAAACGCCGGTGACGAGCTTCTTGTCGGCGGCCAAAGCTGCCCGCACCAGCGTGCCGGCCTCGACCGTCCGGTCGACGACGAAAGCAAAATCGCGCTTCACCGCCTGGAAGGGTGAAAGCTCCAGCTTCGGCTTGGTGCGCGTCGGCTTGGCCTTCGGCTCCGGCACGGCATCGACAAAGACCTCGAAGCCGCAGAGCGGCCCGGAGGCGTCGAGCACTTCGAGCGTCTTTGGATGGAACTCGCCGAAAGTGCCGAGCACGGTCTTCGGCCCGAGCTTGATCGTGCCTGAGCGTCCGGGATGGTACCAGGCCGGGCCGCCGGGCTCGATCTGCAGCCTGTCGACCGGCGCGCCGCAGGCTTCGAGCGCCGCGATCGCATCGGCCTTGGCGTCGAACACCCCGACCGGCCCGGCATTGCCGGCCCAGCTGCGGCCCGAGCCGTCGAGCTTGGCGGTGCCCCGCCGCACGCCGGCGGCGACGCGCCGCTGCTGATCGGCCAAGTCGCCTTCATAGGTGCCGGAGACCTCGAACAGCGCCACGTCGCCGATGCCCCGATCGGCATTGCGCTGGGCGGCGCTGATCAGCCCGGGCAGCAGCGACGGCCGCATGTCGGACATGTCGGCGGCGATCGGGTTGGCGAGCTTCAGCCGGTTCTGGCCGCCGCCGAACAGCTCGGCGTGTTTCGCCGGAATGAACGACCAGGTGACCGCCTCCATCATGCCGCGCACGGCGAGCGCGCGCTTGGCGGCCCGGGTGCGCACCTGCAGCATGGTCAGGATCCTGCCGTTGACCGCGTCATGCGAGGTGAGCGGCTGCGGCGCTATGTTGTCGACGCCGTGGATGCGCATCACTTCCTCGACGAGATCGGCCTTGCCGTCGACATCCGGACGCCAGGAGGGGACCTTCACCTCGACGGCGTCACCTGAGCTGCGCGGCTCGAAGCCGAGACGGGTCAGTATAGTGAGCGCTTCTTCTCTCGGCACCTCGATGCCGGTCAGCCGCTTCACTTCCGACAGCGGGAAGGGAATGATCTTCGGCTTGTGGCCGGCATAGCCCGCCACCTCGATTTCGGTCGGCGTACCGCCGCACAATTCCAGCACCAGCTTGGTCGCGAGCTCGACGCCGGGCACCATGAACTCAGGGTCGACGCCGCGCTCGAAGCGGTAGCGCGCATCGCTGATGATGCCGAGCGTGCGACCGGTGCGGGCCGTCGTGATCGGGTCCCAGAGCGCCGATTCGATCAGCACGTCGGTGGTGTTCTCGTCGCAGCCCGAATGCTCGCCGCCCATGATGCCGGCAATCGATTCGATGCCGTTGTCGTCGGCGATCACGCACATCTCGGGCGTCAGCGAGTATTCGCGTCCGTCGAGCGCCAGCACGTTTTCACCGTCCCTGGCGCGGCGCACCACAAGGTTGCCGGTGACCTTCTTCGCGTCGAACACATGCAGCGGCCGGCCGCGGTCGAAGGTGACGTAGTTGGTGATGTCGACCAGCGCGCTGATCGGCCGAAGCCCGATGGCGATCAGCCGCTGCTGCAGCCATTTCGGCGACGGGCCGTTCTTCACGCCCTTCACCAGCGTCAGCGCGAAGCCGGGGCAGAGTTCCGGTGCCTCGATCTTGACCTTGACCGGGCACATGCCGTCGCCGGCATGCGGCATGATCGCGCCGCCGGTCAGCCGGCCGAGGCCGCTCGCCGCGAGATCGCGGGCGATGCCGTAGACGCTGGTGGCATCGGGGCGGTTCGGCGTCAGGTTGATCTCGATCACCGGATCGTCGAGATGGGCGTAGGCGGCGAAGCTGGTGCCGACCGGTGCGTCTTCGGGCAGGTCGATGATGCCGGTATGCTCGTCCGAAAGCTGCAGCTCGCGTTCGGAGCACATCATGCCATGGCTCTCGACGCCGCGGATCTTGCCGACCGAAAGCGTGACGTCGATGCCGGGAATATAGGTGCCGGGCGCAGCAAAAGCGCCGACCAGGCCGGCGCGGGCGTTGGGCGCCCCGCACACCACCTGCACCGGCGGCTTGCCGTCGCCGGTATCGACCGTAAGCACCCGCAGCCGGTCGGCGTCGGGATGCTGCACGGCAGTCAGCACCTTGGCTATGACAAAGGGTTTTAGGCCCGCCTTGTCGTCGACATGTTCGACTTCGAGGCCGATCGCCGTCAGCCGCTCGACGATTTCGGCAAGCGAAGCGTCGGTCTCGAGATGGTCCTTGAGCCAGGAGAGGGTGAATTTCATGACTGTGTTCCGTAGGAAGGGCTTTGCGCGTCAGGTCTAGCCACGCTCGTCTTGAGGTGCCGCGGCAGTGAATCGGGCATATGCAGGAAGGGCAGCTGCTCGCGCACATGCGCATGCAGCGTCGGCCTGAAATAGGCAGGCATGTCCATGGCGCCGAGCGTGAAGTAAATATGGCCGGCGAGCCGCTCGTCGCTATAGGCGATCGGCGAGCCGCAAATGCCGCAGAACGAGCGCGCCACCGGGCCGTTCCGGTAGCTCTTCAGCGACTTGCCTTCGAGCGCGATCTGGTCGGCCGCGAAGCCGATAAAGGCCGACACCGGCGCGCCGCTGGCGCGCCGGCAATCGCCGCAATGGCAATAGCTGATGTGGTGCGGCTCGGCCGGGGCCTCGAACCGCACCGCACCGCAGCGGCAGCCCCCGGTGTGGGGAGCAGTCATGTGGAAAGGCCCCCGAACAGCGTCGGCATGTCGAGCGGCCGGAAGCCGTAATGCGTGAGCCAGCGCACGTCGGCGTCGAAGAAGGCGCGCAGGTCCGGCATGCCGTATTTCAGCATGGCGATGCGATCGATGCCCATGCCCCAGGCAAAGCCCTGGTATTCGTCGGGATCGAGCCCGCCGTAACGCAGCACGTTGGGATGCACCATGCCGCAGCCCAGGATTTCCATCCAGTCGGAGCCTTCGCCGAAGCGCACTTCGCCCGGCCGCGAGCGGTCGCACTGGATGTCGACCTCGAGGCTGGGCTCGGTGAACGGAAAGAAGGACGGCCGGAAGCGCATCTTGACGCTCGGCACTTCGAAGAAGGCCTTGCAGAATTCCTCCAGCACCCACTTCATGTTGGCGATGTTGGCGGTCTTGTCGATCACCAGCCCCTCGACCTGATGGAACATCGGCGAGTGCGTGGCGTCCGAATCCTGCCGGTAGGTCTTGCCGGGAATGACGATGCGGATCGGCGGCTTCTGCTGCTCCATTGTGCGGATCTGCACGGGCGAGGTGTGCGTGCGCAAAAGCTTGCGCTCGCCCTTCTCGTCCGGCTGGAAGAAGAAGGTGTCGTGCATCTCGCGCGCCGGATGCCCCTCGGGAAAATTGAGCGCGGTGAAATTGTAATAGTCGGTCTCGATGTCCGGACCTTCGGCGATCGCGAAGCCGAGATCGCCGAAGATCGCTGCGATCTCGTCGATCACCTGGCTGATCGGATGAATGCGGCCGCGCTCGGCCGGCGACTGGCGCACCGGCAGCGTGACGTCGACCGTTTCGGCGGCGAGCCGCGCCGCGATCGCCACGTCCTTCAGCTCCGACTTGCGCGCCGTCAGCGCCTCGGTGACGCGGTTCTTCAGCCCATTGATCGCCGGGCCCTTGACCTGCCGCTCCTCGGCGCTCATCGCGCCGAGCGTTTTCAGCATCTCGGAGACCGAGCCCTTCTTGCCCAGCGCCGAGACGCGCACAGCCTCGATCGCCTGCTCGTCGGCCGCGGCCGCGATGTCGGCCATCAAAGAAGCTTCAAGGGTTTCAAGATTTCCAGCGGTGGCGTTCACGGCGAAACTCTCTCGATCGGGCAACCACCGGGGTCCGGTGCGTCACCAATTTGGTTGCATCAGGCATAAGAAAAACCCGCGCCAGCCGTGCCAGCGCGGGTTCCCCAAATCAGAATAGCGAATGCTTGGGAAGCGCTGGCTTAGGCGACAGCGCTCTCAAAAGCATTCGGCGTGGTGTTCTTCAGATATTCGAGCGCCACCTTGGCCTTGGCCACAAGGGCTGCGAAAGCCTGCGGCTCGTGGATGGCCATGTCCGAAAGAACCTTGCGGTCGATCTCGATGCCGGCCTTGTTGAGGCCGTCGATGAAGCGGCCATAGGTCAGGCCGTGCTCGTGCACCGCTGCATTGATGCGCTGGATCCACAGCGCGCGGAACGAGCGCTTGCGGTTCTTGCGGTCGCGATAGGCGTACTGCAGCGACTTTTCCACCGCCTGCTTGGCGATGCGGATGGTGTTCTTGCGACGGCCGTAGAAGCCCTTGGCGGCTTTCAGGACCTTCTTGTGCTTGGCGTGGGCGGTGACGCCTCTCTTTACGCGTGCCATGTCATGATCTCCTTAAAACGCTGTTCCGGACCGAATGCTTAAAGGCCGTTCGGCAGAAAATTCTTGATGACCTTCTTGCCGTCCGGTTCAGCCAGAACCATCGTGCCGCGGGCATCGCGAATGAACTTGTTGGAACGTTTGATCATGCCGTGGCGCTTGCCGGCGGCAGCCGACAGCACCTTGCCGGTGGCGGTAATCTTGAACCGCTTCTTGGCGGCCGATTTGGTCTTCATCTTGGGCATTTTGCTACTCCGTAATGTGGCGCACCATCGCGCTTCTTTTCTCGCTTCGGGCCGACCAGAGCCCGAAAAGCAAATGAAACCGCCACGGCATGCCCTGCCGGGCGGTTTTTGTTTTTGCTCTGCGTATCGTGCTTTCCGTAAATCAGAGATGATTTCCGGCCCGATACGCAGAACGGCGGTCCTATAGATCAAACAGGGCTCGTGCGCAACACCTCACGCCCTGCGGCGCGCTGTCCCGTTCAGGGCAGCGTGAACCACACCGGCAGCACCCCCGACTGCTGCGCGCCGTCGATCAGTTCGAAGGCCGGCAGCGCCACCAGGAATACCAGCCCGTCGAGCAGCGTGTTCAACAGCAGGCGCGGCTTGAAGCTGCCGGTGTCGCCTTCCTGGTAGAGCGAAAGCTTTGGAAAGAAGCGCGGCACGCGCGCCAGATAGGCTTTGTAGGGAGCGCCGAGGACTTCCTTGAGATAGCGCTCCTCGCGCAGGATGACGATGTGGAACGCGCCGGCGCAAAGGACCGCGAAGAGGATGATGCCGGAAAACGAGCCGATCTGCGCGCCAACGCCGGCTGCGGCCACGGTCGAGAACAGATAGAGCGGGTTGCGGGTGATCGAATAGGGCCCGCCGGTGACCACTTCGGAGGATTTGCGGCCGCCGATGTAGAGCGTCGACCACAAGCGCCCGACGATGCCCAGGAAGATCAGGAGCACGCCGAACATCTCGATCGTCTCGTGCACGGGCGTCTCGGGAGGGAACGTCGACTGGCCGAACAGGAGTGCCGCAAACAGCACCACGATGAGCACCGCCAGCACGATGCGGCGCATATACTGGTAGCCGCCCAACCCTTCTATCTGGTTGTCGGTCGGGATCTTTGTTTCATCGACCATGGCCAATCCGATCGTCGTGTTTTGCTCGCGATCGGGAAAACCCGATCGTCGATTTGGTCGCGATCGGGAAAATCCGATCGTCGATTTGCTCGCGATCGGGAAAATCCGATCGTCGATTTGCTCGCGATCGAGGAGCTCGATCCATCGAGAAGCCGGCGATCGGATAGAAAAACAGGCGCCCCGCCGATCGTCGGGTCGCCCTCCGCGGCAATTCAGGCGGATTTTGGAGCACCAAGCAGCGCCGGCCGGTCAATTCTCCTTCGCGAAACCGTGATCGGCGCGACAGTTTGCGGCGATCGCGCCGGAATGGCTC
This sequence comes from Mesorhizobium sp. M1A.F.Ca.IN.020.03.2.1, assembly GCF_004023205.1. Classification (NCBI taxonomy): domain Bacteria; kingdom Pseudomonadati; phylum Pseudomonadota; class Alphaproteobacteria; order Hyphomicrobiales; family Phyllobacteriaceae; genus Mesorhizobium; species Mesorhizobium sp. M1A.F.Ca.IN.020.03.2.1. The sequence continues at coordinate 26,562 of NZ_RZSV01000011.1, forward strand.
CAGGACGGAAAGAAACGTGAGGCGCACCGTCAGCGGGGCGCCAGCACCATCATCATCTGTCGGCCTTCGAGCTTCGGCTCGGCCTCGACCTTGGCGATCGGCGCGACTTCCTCGCGCACCTTGTTCAGGAGCTGCATGCCGAGTTCCATATGCGCCATTTCGCGGCCGCGGAAACGCAGCGTCAGCTTGACCTTGTCGCCGTCCTCGAAGAAGCGCCGCACGGCCTTCATCTTGGTCTCGTAGTCATGGCTGTCGATGTTCGGGCGCATCTTGATCTCCTTGATCTCGATGACCTTCTGGTTCTTGCGCGCCTCGGCCGCCTTCTTCTGGTTGGCGTATTTCAGCTTGCCGAGATCGAGGATCTTGACGACAGGCGGCTGCGCATTGGGCGATATCTCGACGAGATCCAGCCCGGCCTCTTCGGCCAGCAGCAGAGCGTCGTTGATGGAAACTTCGCCACGGTTGTGGCCTTCTGCGTCGATGAGCTGGACCCGGGGCACCCGGATGTCTCGATTGGAGCGCGGACCGTCCTTGGTCGGGGCCGCTGCTTTGAAAGGTCTGCGAATGGTCGTGGTCTCCTCGGCCGTTTCGTTCAGGGTTTCTTTGAGTTCAATCGCTTGGACGCGCCTATGTGGTGAGCGCGCGGCCGGAGTCAATAGCACAGCCTCGCCAGGAAATCACCTCAAAGCTTGCCATTGCCTGCACCAAGCAAAGAAAAGGTGCGAGCACTTTTCCGCGAACCGCCGGATGTGCCAAAAGACCGGCCGGAAGGACGAGGTCATGGACGCCAGCGCACCAGTTTTCATCGACGTGAACGGAACGCAGATCGCTGTCAGGCAGGGGCCGGGCTCAGCGCCGGGCATCGTCTGGCTGGGCGGCTACAAGTCCGACATGCTGGGCACCAAGGCCGAGGCGCTGTCGGCCTGGGCGAGCCGCGAAGGCCGCGCCTATCTGCGCCACGACTATTCCGGCCACGGCGAATCGGGCGGCGAATTCGCCGAGGGCACGATCTCGAAATGGCTGGCCGAGAGCCTCGCCGTCTTTCGCCGCTTCAGCAAGGGCAAGCAGATCCTGGTCGGCTCCTCAATGGGGGCGTGGATTGCGCTGCGCATGGTGCAGGAATTGCGCAAGGCCGGCGACGACCGCATCGCCGGCCTGGTGCTGCTTGCGCCGGCGCCCGACTTTACCGTCGAGCTGATCGAGCCGGTGCTGACCAGGGCGCAGAAGCGCGACCTTTCGAAAAAGGGATTTTTCGAGGAACCGTCCGACTATTCCGCCGAGCCCTATATCTACACGCGCGCGCTGATCGAGGACGGCCGCGCGAACCGGGTGATGACCAGGCCGATCGACACTCATTGCCCGGTGCATATCCTGCAGGGTCTCGCCGATCCCGACGTGCCTTCCGGCCATGCGCTGAAGCTCGCCGCACTGCTGCCGGCCGATGACGTCACGCTGTCGCTTATCCCCGACGGCGATCATCGCCTCTCCCGCCCGGAGGATCTCGACATGCTCAACCGCGCCGTCGGCGACCTGGTCCAGCGGGTTTCATGAGCATGCGCATTTCAATCCCGATATCCGCCTTCGTTGCGGCCATCGTCGGCTTTGGCGGCACTTTGGCCATCGTCATTGCCGCCGCCAAGGCGATCGGCGCCACTCAGATCGAGACCGCGAGCGGGGTGACGGCGATCTGCCTGGCCATGGCCCTAGAATGCCTGTGGCTGTCCTGGCGCACGAAAATGCCGGTCATCACCGCCTGGTCGACCCCGGGCCTGGCGCTGATCGCGGCCTCCAGCGGCTTCACCATGGCGCAAGCCGTCGGCGCTTTCATCGTCACCGGCATCCTCTTGATCGCCACCGGCCTGTTCAAGCCGCTGACCCGGCTGATCGCGCAGATTCCGGCCTCGGTGGCGTCCGGCATGCTGGCCGGCATCCTGGTCGGCTTCGCCATCAGTGCGGTCAAGGCCATTCCCGCCGATCCGTGGCTGATCCTGCCGCTGATCGCCGCCTTCTTCGTCATCCGGCTGTTCAACCCGGCGGTTTCGGTCCTTGTCGTGCTGATCGGCGGCGGCCTTGCCGCCTTCCTCACCGGCCGCGTCGGCGGCCTGCCGGCGCCGGAATTGTCGACACTGACGCTGATCGCTCCGCAGTTCACCGTTTCGGCGATCATTGGCCTGGCCTTGCCGCTCTACCTCGTCACCATGGCCTCGCAGAACCTCTCCGGTCTCGCGGTGCTGAAAGCCGCCGGCTACCACCCGGAACCTGGCCCGCTGATCGGCGTCACCGGGCTGTTCTCGCTGCTCTCGGCGCCGTTCGGCGCCTCGACGACCAATCTGGCGGCGATCTCCGCGGCGATCTGCACCGGCCCGGATGTCCATCCGGATCCCGCCGAGCGCTGGAAGACGGGGCCGTTCTATGCGCTCGCCTATCTGGTCTTCGCCATCTTCGGCGCTTCGCTGGTGGCGATCTTCGCCGTCCTGCCGCAGAGCCTGATCGTGCTGGTCGCCGGCCTGGCGCTGATGGCGCCTTTAGCCAACGCGCTCTCGATCGCGCTCCATGATGCGGGCGAGCGCATGCCGGCCACGCTCACCTTTGCGGTGACGGCCTCAGGGCTCACCTTGTTCGGCGTCGGCGCGGCTTTTTGGGGGCTGGTCGCCGGAATGGCAGTGCTTTTCCTCGAGAAACTCAAAAAGCGATAATCATTTCAGGCCTTTCGCCGGTTTTGGCCGGACTTGCCTTGAATCGCCGATTTCGCCTTCCCATTTCGATTCCACGCAGCCGGTTTGGCTGTCTCCAACGGAAGGATTGGGAGAAAATGAACACAAGTGCATTGATCCGTCCGGCCTGGACGCCGGCGACCATCGCGCTGATGGTGATCGGCTTCATGGTGTTCTGGCCGCTGGGCTTCGCCATGCTTGCCTACATCATCTGGGGCGACCGGCTCGAAGGCTTCAAGCGCGATGTCAACCGCGCCACCGACGGCATCTTCGCCGGCTGCCGCCGTGGCTCGGAAAAGGCGGCCCGCTGGGGCCATGGCTCGTCCCGCACCGGCAACGTCGCTTTCGACGACTGGCGCGAGAAGGAACTTGAGCGCCTCGCCGAGGAGCGCCGCAAGCTCGACGAGATGCTGAACGAGTTCGACGAGTATGCCCGCGAGCTGCGCCGTGCCAAGGACCAGGAAGAGTTCGACCGCTTCATGGCCGAGCGTAACAAGCGGACCGCGCCAACCACGACGAGTGGTCCAACCGGAGCGACGGGGCCGAAGCGCGGCAAGGGGTCGAACCTCCTTGACGACTGAGCCTCAATCATAAGACTCGGCCGACATGCGGCGTCGCGCGAGCGGCGCCGTTTCTTTTTTGTTCTCCATGTAGCCTCACTCTACTGGTCGTTTTTCTCGAATCGCGTATCGTCCGGCCATGACCCTCGGCTTCTTTCGCAATCTGACCAAGCCAGAACCCAAGCCCGTCGTGGAGCGCGAGCATTGCGTCGCCGGCCGCACCCTGCCGCTCAAAATCGTCGAGAGCGCGAGGGCCCGGCGGTTGACGCTGCGTATCGATTCCGGCGGCCAGGGGCTGCGCATAACGGTGCCGCCCGGCTTGCGCCGCGGCGAGGTGGAGAAGTTCCTCGACCGCCATCAGGACTGGCTGGAGCAGCGCCTGGCCAAGGTGCCGATGCGCCCGCAGGTGCGGCCCGGCATCAAGATCCCGATCCGCGGCGTGCCGCACCGCATCGTCCATGAGCCGGCCAAACGCGGCACGGTCACCATCGCGCGCGACGAGCGCGGCCCGCTGCTCATCATCCATGGCGAGCGTGTCCACCTGCCGCGCCGCATCGCCGATTATCTGAAACGCGAGGCCAAGCGCGAGATCGAGAAGCTGGTGATCAAGCATACCGAGGCGATCGGCAAGCGCGCCAAGGCGATCCGCTACAAGGATACCTCCAGCCGCTGGGGGTCATGCACCTCGGAGGGCAATCTGTCCTTCTCGTGGCGCATTATGATGGCGCCGCCACCGGTCATCAATTACCTGGTGGCGCATGAGGTCGCGCATCTGAAAGAGATGAACCACGGACCGAAATTCTGGAAGCTGTGCGAAAAGCTCTGCCCCGACACCGATCGCTGCAAGGACTGGCTGAAGCGCAACGGCGGCGCGCTGCAGGCGATCGTGTTTGAGTAGGCGTCGCCCTGGCACCCGTATAGCTGGCGGCCCACCGCAGCCGCTCAATCGTCATTCGCCGCGTTGAGTTCCTCCGGCCGCAGCCCTTCCTCACTCGCATGCGGCCACGGCAGAAAATTCCGGTCGAACGCGTCGCTGCCGAAATAGTCGAGCGCCCGGTGCGCCTCGGCGCCGTTGAAAGCGGACTTGTCCATCAGATGCGCGATCACCTCGCGCGCCTGCGCGATCTTCTGCCTGAGTTCGGCGACGGTCTTGTCGGTCATGATCTTCCTGCTCCCGCCTGTGTCCCTACTCGAAAGGTAGCGCTTTCCGTCGGCCCGGCAACGGCATGCTTTTTCTCGACTCTTGCGGCTTTTCGTGCCAATCCCGCGCCATGACGCTCGACATCAAGATCTGCGGATTGAAGACCGACGCCGCGATGGCCGCCGCGCTCGCCGGCGGGGCCAGCCATGTCGGCTTCATCTTCTTTGCCAAAAGCCCGCGCTTCGTCCATTCGGCCGAGGCCGGCCGTCTGCGCCAGGCGGCCATCGGAAAGGCCAAGGCGGTTGCCGTCACCGTCGATGCGGATGATGACTTTCTCGACGATATTGTCGCGAGGATGCAGCCGGATATGCTGCAACTGCATGGCTCCGAAACGTCCCAGCGTGTGGCGGAACTCAAGGCTCGCCATGGCCTGCCGGTGATGAAAGTGCTGTCGGTCAGCGAAGCCGCGGATCTCGAGCGAATAAAGCCGTATGTCGGCGTTGCCGACCGCGTCATGTTCGACGCCAAGCCGCCCCAGGGATCGCAATTGCCGGGCGGCAACGGCGTCGCCTTCGACTGGCGCATCCTTGCTGGCCTTGACGCCGGCCTCGATTACATGCTTTCCGGAGGGCTCAACGCCGCCAATGTCGGCGATGCCCTCAGACTGGCCAATCCGCCCGGGATAGACATCTCCTCCGGCGTGGAGAGCGCTCCGGGCGTCAAGGATCCGGCGCTGATCGAGCAGTTTTTCCGGGCCGTCAGGGCCGCGCGCGACGACCGCGCCGCCTGAGGAAGTTTTCAAACCCGAGCATGTCCCGGAAAAGTGGGAACCGGTTTTCCGATAAGGACGTGCTCAGAAGCAAAGACTCAGGAGATCGGCGATGAACAGGCCGGCTATGCCCAATTCCTTCCGCACCGGGCCCGACGAGCAGGGCATGTTCGGCATTTTCGGCGGCCGCTTCGTCGCCGAGACGCTGATGCCGCTGATCCTCGATCTCGAAGAGCAGTGGAACAAGGCCAAGAATGATCCGGAGTTCAAGGCGGAGCTGGAGAACCTTTCGACCCATTATGCCGGTAGACCGTCCAAGCTCTATTTCGCCGAAGGCCTGACAAGGCATCTTCGGGAGGTTTCCTCGGCGAAGGGCCTCGGGGGCGGCGCCAAGGTCTATTTCAAGCGCGAGGACCTGAACCACACCGGCTCGCACAAGATCAACAATTGCCTCGGCCAGATCCTGCTCGCCAAGCGCATGGGCAAGAAGCGCATCATCGCCGAGACCGGTGCCGGCCAGCATGGCGTCGCTTCCGCCACGGTCGCTGCGCGCTTCGGCTATCCTTGCGTGGTTTACATGGGTGCCACCGACGTCGCCCGCCAGAGCCCGAACGTCTTTCGCATGAAGCTGCTCGGCGCCGAGGTGCGCCCGGTCACCGCCGGCCACGGCACGCTGAAGGACGCCATGAACGAAGCTCTGCGTGACTGGGTCACCAATGTCGAGGACACCTATTACCTGATCGGCACCGCCGCCGGCCCGCATCCCTATCCGGAGCTGGTGCGCGACTTCCAGTCGGTGATCGGCACGGAAGCGCGCGCCCAGATGCTGGAGCAGGAAGGCCGGCTGCCCGACGTCATCATCGCCGCCGTCGGCGGCGGCTCCAACGCCATTGGCCTGTTCCACCCGTTCCTCGACGACAAGGATGTGCGCATCATCGGCATCGAGGCCGGCGGTCGCGGCCTCGACGGCGTCGAGCACTGCGCCTCGATGAATGCCGGCTCGCCGGGCGTGCTGCACGGCAATCGCACCTATCTCTTGCAGAATGCGGACGGCCAGATTCTCGACGGCCATTCGATCTCGGCCGGTCTCGATTATCCGGGCGTCGGGCCCGAGCATGCCTGGCTGCGCGATTCGGGCCGCGTCGAATATGAGCCGATCCTCGACGACGATGCGCTGGAGGCCTTCCAACTGACGACCCGCGTCGAAGGCATCATCCCGGCGCTGGAATCGGCGCACGCCATCGCGCATGCGATGAAGATCGTGCCGAAAATGGACAAGGACCAGATCGTCATCGTCAACCTGTCCGGCCGCGGCGACAAAGACGTGCACACGGTGGCCAAGATGCTGGGCATGGAGATCTGACAATGACGACCCGCATCGACCGCCGCATGGCGAAGCTCAAATCCGAGGGCCGTCCGGCTTTGGTCACCTATTTCATGGGCGGCGATCCGGATTACGACACTTCGCTCGCTATCATGAAGGCGCTTCCCGGCGCCGGCAGCGATGTCATCGAGCTCGGCATGCCGTTCTCCGATCCGATGGCCGACGGCCCGGCCATTCAGGCGGCGGGTCTCAGGGCGCTGAAAGGCGGTCAGACGCTGGTCAAGACGCTGAAGATGGCGTCCGAATTCCGCGCCGGCGACGACGAAACGCCGATCGTGCTGATGGGCTACTACAACCCGATCTACATTTACGGCGTCGATCGTTTCTTGGCCGACGCAAAGGCGAGCGGCATCGACGGCCTGATCGTTGTCGACCTGCCGCCGGAAATGGACGAGGAGCTCTGCGTTCCGGCGCTGAAGGCGGGCATGAATTTCATCCGCCTGGCGACGCCGACCACCGACGACAAGCGCCTGCCGAAGGTGCTCGAGAACACCTCCGGCTTCGTCTACTACGTGTCGATGACGGGCATCACCGGCTCGGCCTTGGCCGACACTGCCAAGGTGTCGGCGGCGGTCAAACGCATCAAGGGTCACACCGCGCTGCCGGTCTGCGTCGGCTTCGGCGTCAAGACCGCCGAGCAGGCGCGTACCATCGGCGCCTCCGCCGACGGCGTCGTCGTCGGCACGGCGATTGTCAACGCGGTCGCCAATGTGCTCGGGCCCAAGGGCGAGAAGACCGCCGATCCGGCCGAAGCGGTCGCCACGCTGGTCAGCGGGCTTGCCCAGGGCGTCCGCTCGGCCCGCCTTGCTGCCGCCGAATAGTCTGACTATTTGTTTTTACGCAATTCCGGACGGAAAACCGCCGCACACTTTTCCTGGAATTGCTGGACGTCTCTTCGTCGGGACAGGAGCCGAAGCGATGAACTGGATCACCAACTACGTTCGACCGAAGATCAATTCGATGCTCGGCCGGCGCACCGACATGCCGGAAAATCTCTGGATCAAGGATCCCGAGACCGGCGAGATGATCTTCCACAAGGACCTCGAATCCAACCAGTTCGTCATCCCGTCTTCCGGCCACCATATGAAGATCTCGGCCAAGGAGCGGCTGAAATACTTCTTCGACGACGGCAGATACGAGACGCTGGAAAACCCCAAGGTCGTGCAGGATCCGCTGAAGTTCCGCGATGAGAAGCGCTACACCGATCGGCTGAAAGAGGCGAAGGCCAAGACAAGCCTCGAGGACGCGATTCTTAACGCAGTCGGCACCATCGAAGGTCTGCCGGTGGTGGTTACCGTGCAGGACTTCGCCTTCATGGGCGGCTCGCTCGGCATGGCCGCGGGCGAGGCCATCGTCCATGCCTTCGAGGTCGCTTTGCAGCGCAGGCGGCCGCTGATCCTGTTCGCCGCCTCGGGCGGCGCCCGCATGCAGGAGGGCATCCTCTCGCTGATGCAATTGCCGCGCACCACGGTCGGCGTCGACCGGCTGAAGGAAGCCGGCCTGCCCTATATCGTGGTGCTGACCAACCCCACCACCGGCGGCGTGACCGCGTCCTATGCCATGCTGGGCGACGTTCACATCGCCGAGCCCGGCGCGCTGATCGGCTTCGCCGGCCCGCGCGTCATCGAGCAGACGATCCGCGAGAAGCTCCCCGACGGCTTCCAGCGCGCCGAATATCTGATGGAACACGGCATGGTCGACATGGTGGTCTCGCGTCTGGAGATGCGCCCGACCATCGCACGATTGTTGAAGATGCTGCTCAAGACCCCAGTGGCCGAGAAGCCATTGGAGCCTGAGATCCTGCCGCCGGCGGTCGTCAACGCCGAAGCCCGGCCGCAGGCCTGACGCGACACCGTTTGCCGCCCACCGCGATGGCGCCAGCTGCGCTGCGCAGTAGCTGTTTGCGCATGATCCCTTTCCAAAACCGATCCCGGTACGGGCTCATGCGCCAGAGCAATTCCAGCAAGAGTGCGTAGCGGTTTTGCGTCCGGAATTGCACACGAACGAAAGGCATTGAAGGCGATCCTGTTCTTTCGCCGCAAATGTTCTAGGATTCCGCCATGACAACGCTCGCCGCCGATCGTGAAATCGAACATCTGATGACGCTTCATCCGAAAGGTTTCGACCTTTCGCTGGACCGCATCGCCCGCCTGCTCGAGCGTCTCGGCAACCCGCAGGACCGGCTGCCGCCGGTCATCCACATCGCCGGCACCAACGGCAAGGGCTCCTGCGCCGCCTTCTCGCGGGCGCTGCTGGAGGCGGCCGGTCATCTCGTCCACGTGCACACCTCGCCGCACCTGGTAAACTGGCACGAGCGCTACCGGCTGGCCGCCGAGGGCGGCGGCAAGCTGGTCGACGACGATGTCTTTGCCGAGGCCATCGCGCGCGTCGCCAAGGCCAATCAAGGCCAGAAGATCACCGTTTTCGAGATCCTCACCGCCGTCACCTTCATCCTGTTTTCCGAGCATCCGGCCGAGGCGGCGATCATCGAGGTCGGGCTCGGCGGCCGCTTCGATGCCACCAATGTCATTTCGCGGCCTGCCGTCTCGGTGATCATGCCGGTGTCGATGGATCACGAAGCCTATCTCGGCGACCGCGTTGAGCTGATCGCGGCCGAAAAGGCCGGCATCATGAAGCGCGGCTGCCCGGTGGTGATCGGCGCGCAGGAAAGCGAGACCGCGCTGGAGGTGCTGATCGAGACCGCCGAGCGGCTGGATTGCCCGACCGTTGTCTACGGTCAGGATTTCCTGGCCTTCGAGGAGAACGGCCGCATGGTCTATCAGGACGAGGACGGTCTGATGGACCTGCCGCTGCCGCGCCTGCCCGGTCGGCATCAGTTCGCCAATGCCGCCGCGGCGATCGGCGCGGTCAAGGCCGCCGGCTTCGAGATAAGCCATCGGGCTGCCGAAAAAGCGATGACCAGCACCACGTGGCCGGCCCGGATGCAAAAGCTGACGCAGGGCAGGCTGGTTGAGCTTGCCCCAAAGGGCGCCGAGATCTGGCTCGACGGCGGCCACAATCCGGGCGCCGGCGTCGTCATCGCCGAAGCGCTGGCCGAGCAGGAGGAAAAGAACCCGCGCCCGCTGATCCTTATCGCCGGCATGATCAACACCAAGGACCAGACCGGCTATTTCAGCGCCTTCAAGGGGCTTGCCCGCCATGTCTACACGGTGCCGGTGAGCAAGAGCGATGCCGGGGTGCCCAATGACGAGCTCGCGCTGCGCGCCACCGAGGCCGGCCTGTCGGCCGAGCCGGTCAACTCCGTCGCCGATGCGCTTATGCTGCTGCGCGACAGCTGGGACGGTCCGGCGCCGCGCATCCTCATCGGCGGCTCGCTCTATTTCGCCGGCGCTGTGCTGGACGAGAACGGCACGCCGCCGACCTGATAGCGCCGAGGCAGTCGCGAGGAGCAATCGTGATCAAGGTGAACCAACTGGCCCATGTCTGCATCTTCGCGCATGACCTTGAGGCGACGCGCGGCTTCTACCGGGATGTGCTCGGCATGGACACGCAGTTCAACTTCCTGCGCGACAGCAAGATCTTCGGTTTCTATCTCAATTGCGGCGGCCGCAGCCATGTCGAGGTGTTCGAGAAGACCGAAGCCCGCTACAGCGAGGCGAACCAGATCAACCACTTCTGCCTGGAGGTGGAAGACATGGACGCCGCGATCACCCATATCCGGTCGCAAGCGGTCGAGGTGACGGCGAAGAAGCTCGCTTGCGACGGCACCTGGCAGGCCTGGATCAAAGACCCCAACGGCGTGAAGATCGAGCTGTTCGAATACACGGACAAAAGCGCGCAATTCATCGGCGGCGATCGCGTCGCCGATTGGTAGCGGCGCCTGCCTCGAAGGTTATTTCAGCTCGATCTCGATGAAGGCGTATTCGCCGTCATTGGCGTTGATGACATCGTGCTCGACGCCTTCCCGGCGGAAATAGGGCGCGCCTTGCTTCATCTCCGCGAAGGATTCGCCGTCCTTGGTCACCAGCTTCACCTTGCCGTCCATCAGCGGCACGATGACATAGTCGTGGCCATGGCGGTGCCAGCCGGTGTTGGCGCCCGGGGCGAAACGGTATTCGGTGACGATCACGCGCTCATTGTCGACGTGAACTGTGGCCTTGGCTGTTCCGGTCATGGGACTCTCCTTTTCTTAAGGAAAGGAGATGGCTGCCCGAAGCGTCAGGGCCAGAGCGCCGTCAGCGATGGCGCCAAGGAAAAAGCCCGGCGCAATGGCCGGGCTCGATCTTTCTGATATTCGGATTGGCTCAGGCGAGGCTGCCATTGATCCAGTGCGACAGCGCCGTCTTCGGCGCCGCACCCACCTTCATGTCGGCCACTTCGCCGCCCTTGAAGATCATCAGCGTCGGGATCGAGCGCACGCCGTACTGGGCGGCCAACTCGGGATTCTCGTCGATGTTGAGCTTGGCGACCTTCACCTTCGAGCCGAGCTCCTTGGCGATGTCTTCCAAAGCCGGGGCGATCATCTTGCACGGACCGCACCACTCGGCCCAGAAATCCACCACGACCGGCTCCTTGGCATTGAGCACATCGGCCTGGAAATTGCCCTTGTCGACCTTGACGGTGGCCATGCTGAAATCCTTTCGAAAACTCGGGTTGCACCAAATGTGGTGGCTGTGGTGGCGATGTTCAAGCAGTTCTTGTGTCACGCTCCCGTGAGTCGGGCAAGGGCACCGTCCATGGCCGCTGCCGGCAGCTCGATCAGGCGCGGCGCCTCGGTGAACAGCAGCGCGGCCGTCACCATGCGGCCCGGATAGAGCGGCTGAAGCAGCGCGCGGTAGAGCGCAAGCTGCAGGACATAGGCCGGCGGCACTTCGGCCAGGCTGGCCGGCGCCGGCCGGTTGGTCTTGTAGTCGACGATCGAGACCGTTTCCGCAGTGACCGCCAGCCTGTCGATCTTGCCGGAGATGGAGCGCAGCTTGCCCTTCACCTCCAGGCTGCCCATGATGGCGACTTCCGCCCGCGAGGACGGCGAGAACAGCGCCCCGAAGCTTCTGTCGAACAGGATGGAAAGCACGGCTTCCAGCGCGGTGTCGCGCTCTTCGGCCGGCCAGTCGGCGCCGGCGCGCGCCAGATAGCGTTCGGCCGCGCTCCGCCTCTCGTCCTCGGCGATGCCGGGCAGCATCTGCAGCAATTTGTGCAGTGCAAGCCCGCGCATCACCGCAAAGCCGGGTTCGGTTTCCGCATCGAGCACCGGCGAGCGCGTGTCGGGCAAGCTTTCCGTCGCTTCGTCGATCAGCGCCGAGGCGCCTGAAGGCGAGAGCGGCCGCGGCAAGTCCTCATAGGGTGGCAGCGGCCGGAACAGGCCGTCCGGCAGCGGCGCGGCATGATCGAACGGTATCGTCTCCTCAGCCTGATTGAGCGCCATCGGCGGCAGCTTGGTCATATGGAAGCGATGCACCGCCACGTCGGGTGTCGCCGGATGCCGCCGCTCAGCGCTTTCCGGCGCACCCAGCAGTGCCCGGCTGACAATCGAATGCCAGGTGCCGGTGCTCGGCGCGCGCTTGCCGTGATAGCCGCAGACGATCAGCCGGTCCTCGGCGCGCGTCATGCCGACATAGAGCAGCCGCCGGTATTCGTCGTCGGCAAGCTCGCGCGCCCGCGCCGAGGCCGCTTTCGAAACGCCGTTGGCGACGTCACTCGCCGAGCGCCAGAGATAGCCCTTGCCCTTCCAATCAGCGCCCGAGCTTTCGAAGGCCATCAGCCGCGGCAGGTGCTGGTCGCTGAACGGCGCCGAGCCGCCGTCGACCAGGAAGACGACCGGCGCCTCCAGGCCCTTGGCGGCGTGCACGGTCATGACGCGCACCTCGTTGCGGGTCTGGTCCATCTCGCGCTTGATCTCCGGCCCGCTGTTTTCCAGCGTCGAGAGGAAGGATTCCAGCCCCGGCAGGCCGGTACGTTCCTCAGCCAGGCAGAAACTCAGGAACTCGTCGAGGATGTCGCCGGCTTCCGGCCCGAGCCGGGCCGTCATCTTGCGGCGCAGGCCGTCACGCGAAAGCGCGGCGGCATAGAATTCAAACACCGGCTTGAACGCCACCTCAGTCGCCCAGCCATCGAGCCGGCTAACAACGGCGGCCAAGACCTCGTCTCCGCCGGCATGCTGCCGGAGCGAGGCGATCAGCGACTGGCCCTTTGGCCGCTCGCCAGCGAGCGTGAGCAACGTCTCCTCGGAAACCTCGAAGATCGGGCTGCGCAGCACGGCGGCCAGGGACAAGTCGTCCTCCGGCTGAATCAAAAAATGGCCGAGCGCGATCAGGTCCTGCACGGCGATATGGCCGGGAAGGCTCAGCCTGTCCGCGCCGGCAACCGGGATCTGCCGGTTCTTGAGGCTGCGCGACAGCGCGTGCACGAAGCGATCGCGCTTGCGCACCAGCACCAGGATGTCGCCGGCGGTCAGCTTGCGGCCTTTGCCTTCGATGGCCTCGCCGTTGCGCAGCCAGTTCTGGATCGTCGTTGCCACATGTTCGGCCACGCGCACGGCGGGCGCGCTGGCGTGGTTGACCGGCAAGGTCCAGTCGTCGGGCTCTTCGACCATTTCGGCGCCGATCGAGGGCCACACCTCGACATAGCCCGGCGCATCGGTGCGGATCGCCTTGTGGCTGAGCGGATCGGGATCGTGGCTGATGCCGCGTCGCACGCCTGGCTCGGCGAAGACGCGGTCGACGGCGGCAAGCACGTCGTCGCTCGAGCGGAACGACCAGGTGAGCTTCAGGTCGGCAAACGAAGCCTCCGCGTCGCGCACCCGCCCGGCAAACAAAAGCCGGCTTTCGGCAAAGGAATCGGGCGCCGCGCCTTGGAAGGAGTAGATCGACTGTTTCTCGTCGCCGACGGCGAACACCGTGCGCCGCACCGTCTCTCGCTGGCCGAACCCGGCGAAGAATTCTTCCGTCAGCTTCTTCACCACTTCCCACTGGTCGGGACTGGTGTCCTGCGCCTCGTCGAGCAGGATATGGTCGATGCCCTGGTCGAGCTTGAACTGCACCCACGGCCCGGCATCGGGCCGCGACAGCAGGCTGACCGTGCGGGTGATCAAATCGTTGAAGTCGAGGAAACCGCGGCTTCGCTTCAGCTGCTCGTAGCGGGCGATCAGCCAGCCGGCGACGGTGAGCGCAGCGGCCGTGCCTTCGAGCATGCGGAACAGCCCCAGCCGGTCCGATACATCGAGGATCGCCTTGGCCGCCGCGAGATAGCGCTCGGGCAGGTCGGGCAGCCTGTCCACCAGCGCTTTCTTGAAGATTTTCGGTGGATCGTAAGGGTCGCCATCGGAGCGCAGAAATGCCTTGGCGAGCAGTCGCAGTCGCCTGATCGGATCAGCTTCGGCAAAAGCGGTCTGCGCATAGGGCAGCACGTTGTTCAGCACCTGCCGCGCGTCGGCGGCTTCGGCGGCGCGCCCGAATTCAGCGAACTGGCTCGGCGCAAAGCCCGGCAGCGGCCAGACCGAAGCGGCAATGCCGGCTGCCGTCTGGCCGGGGTTGAAGCCGAATTCGGCGAACAGCAGCCGGAACTCCCGGTCCTTGCCCAGCTTTTCGATAAAGGCGCGCAGTTCGTCGCGCTTGCCCACGATCTCGGAGAGCAGCATGTCGAGCCCGAACTCGCCGCCGCGCTCCAGCACCGTGGCAAAGGCTTCCGCCAGGCCTTCGACACCGGTGCCGGCACCCGAGATCATGTCGCGTCGCGCATCAGCGAAAAGCGAGGCCTCCATCTGCGGGTCGAGCATCTCGAAATGCGCCGGGATGTTGGCTTCCAGCGGGAACTGATGCAGCACCGATTCGCAGAAGGCGTGGATGGTCTGAATTTTCAGGCCGCCCGGCGTTTCCAGCGCCTCGGCAAACAATCGACGCGCGCGCCGCATCGTATCGCGATCGGCCGACCGCCCGTCGAGCGCGGCTATCCGTGTCGCGAGCTCGGCGTCGGGAAGCGCCGTCCATTCCGACAGCGTCGAGAACACGCGGTTCGACATGTTGGCGGCGGCGGCGCGCGTGTAGGTCAGGCACAGGATCTTCGACGGATCGGTGCCGTTGAGCAGAAGCCGGATGACGCGTTGCGCCAGCACATGGGTCTTGCCCGAGCCGGCATTGGCCGAGACCCAGGCGGAATTTTGCGGATCGGAAGCGCGCGCCTGGCTGGCGGCGGTGTCGGAGGGGATCGGATATCTCATCCTTCCGCCTCGTCCTCGCTTGCGCCGCCGGCCGACCATTCCAGCACGCGCGCCAGATGGTCGTAGTCGCCATCGGCCTCGCCTTCGCGGAACGGCAGCGCGCGTGACAGATAGCCGGTGGTCGGGTCAGCATAGTGGAAGAGCAGCCTTTCCAGCCGCGCCCACGCTTCCTCGGCAAGCTCGTTGGCGGTCTTCGGCTTGCGGTTGTATTCGAGGATCGATTCCTCGAACACCTCACCGTTCGGCTTCAGCCGCACGAAGGCAAGCTGCGAGGGCTCGCAGATGCCGAGCTCCTTGAAGGCGCCCCGCCGAAGAAGCGCGCCCTCGAGTGCCAGCTGCGGCGACAGAAGCGTATGCGCCTGCGCCTTCGAAGGCGAGGAACCGGTCTTGTAGTCGAGGATGTCGGCCATGCCGCCGGCGAGAAGGTCGACCCGGTCGGCATAGCCCGAAAGCGTGATGCCGGTGCGGCCGATAACGGTCTTTTCGGCGCGTTCCTCGGCATAGCGCCGGGCGACGGCGTCGGCGCGGGTATGCTCCCATTCGATGATGTTTTCCGCGAGCTTTTCGAAGCGCGGCCACCACACCGCCTCGATATCGGGCGGAAGTGCCGCGTCGGCAAAGCACGCGCGACTGGCCTCGATGAGGGCTGCCAGCGCGCCCGGCGCCCTCGGATCCTCCATCCTTCGCGAGAACAAATGCAGGATTTCGTGGAACAGCGTGCCGCGTTCGGCAGCGCCGGGGTCGCGGATCACCGGGTCGAGCGGCATCAGGCTGAGAATCCGCCTGGCATAGATCGCATAGGGGTCGCGGCGCAGCGTCTCGATCTCGGTGACCGAGAAATGCTGTGGCCGCAGGTGCAGCGGCGGTTTCGGCTGTGGGCGAGACGCAAAATCCTTCCTGTCGCCGGCATCGAGCGCGCGCGCCCAGGCAAGCAGCGCGTCGCCGCGCCGGCGAACTGCCGTCGCCTGGTCCTTGCCGATGAAGGTGACGATGCGCTGCAGCCAGCGCGACGGCACCGCCGGCGCGTCGCCGGATCGGGCCGAGCGCGTCAGCACCACCGTTTCAGTACCCATCGCAATCTGGAAATCATGCGCGGCCAGGCCGATGCGCCGCTCCGGCGGCTCGAGATCGATGCCGGTCTTCATCAGCCGCGACATGAACCGGTCGCTCTCGGGCTTGCGCGGCCAGACCCCTTCATTGAGGCCGCCGATGACCAGCGTGTCGACGCTTTGCAGGCGAGCTTCCAGCGCGCCCCAGATGGCGATGTTGCGGTCGGTGCCTTGCGCCGGCTTGACCGTTTCCGGCGCGAGCAGCGCCTCCATCACGTCGGGCCATTCGCCCGCACCGATCATAAACGGCGATGACACGGCAACCAGCCCGCGCAGCAGCTCGGCGAGCTTCTCGCCGGCGTCGCCGGCATAGAGGCTGGTCAGGCTGCCATCGGCCGCGCGGCCGAGACCTTCTAACGCCACGACGCTCGCCCGCGTCAATGTCGCGATATCGGCATCCTTCTCGCCGCGCATCGCAGTGAGCGGGGATAGCGCATCGGTGAGGCGATTGAGCACTGCCCGCGCCTCTTCGATACCGCGTACCGTGAGGCGCTGGAACCAGAAGGGCTGACGGCTGTCGCCGCCAAGGCCCGCGAGCCGCGTCTCGAAAAGCGCGTCGAGGGAAGCGACGTCCGGCCGGCCGGTGCCGCCGCGCAGCGCCACCAGCTCGATCAGCTCGGCAGCCTTGCGCACGCTCTGGCGTTCGAGACCGAGGCCAAGCAGCGGATGCTTGAGCAGCGACAATAGACCCACCGGATCGCCTGGCCGGAATGCTGCGCCTAGCGCCAACCTGAGCAGGCTGGCGGCCGGCGTGTTGGCTAGCGGCGTGCCGCCGGAATCGTCAGCGACGACGCCGAAGCGTAGCAGCTCGGCCGAGACGCGTCGCGCCAGGGCGCGGTCGCCGGTGACGAGTGCCGCGCGCTTGCCCGGCATTTCCACTGCGCGCTTAAGCGCAATGGCAATCGCTGCCGCCTCGTCGCGCTCATTGGCAGCCTCGACGAGCGTCACGCCGGCCAGCGCCTGCTCGACATCGCTGACCGGGAAACGCGGCCGCGACTCCGTCCAAAGCTCGGTGGTCTCGGCCGGCCGCAGCGCCTCGCCGACAAGGGCGGCGCGTAATGCAAGCGGTCTTGACGCAGCGCCGATCTCCTCGACATCGCGGCGCTCAATGCCAATGCTGCCGATCAGCTTGGCGAGGCCGTATTGTGGGTGACCAAGTGTTGCCGGCCGCGCGCCGGGCGCGGTTATCGCCGCGAAGGACGCGTCGTCGAGCTCGCGGTCGAGCCCGGGCAGCACGACGGCGCCGTTCGGCAAGCCGGCGATCACGGCAAGCAGCTCGGCCGTGGCTGGAATGGAGCCGGTCGAACCGGCGGCGATCACCGGTCCGGTCGGCGGACTGCGCTTCAGCCGCGCCGCTTCCAGCCGGATCAGCGCGCTGCGGTGCGCGGCCGGATTGGAGCGGTCACGCTCTTTGAGCAACTCCGGCCAGTTGTCGGTGACGATGCCGAGGAAATCGAGCGTCACCTGCCACCAGCCCGCAAGGTTGCCGGTGACCAGCGTGGCGAGCTTCGCCCAATCCGTCCCCTCGGTCTCGATCTCGTCCATCAGCCGGGCAAGGTCGCGCGAAAGCCAGATGGCGTCGGCGGCCGAGGTCGGCACAACGAACTCCTCGTTGAAGCGCGTCCGGACGTGCGCCGGCAGGCTTTCCTTCCAGGCACGCACCAGCGGCGCCAGCAACAGCAGCCTTTCCTGCGCGGCGATCGGCGGTGCGAGGTCTATTGCCGGTGCCGCCTCGGCGTCAAAGGCGGCCTCGTCCTCGTCGAACTCGCCGAGCGGCCGCACCGTCGGCAAGATGGCCGAGCGTCTGCCGAGCATGTCGACGAAGGCGCCGCGCAGGGCGCGCGCCGCGCGCCGCGTCGGCACATAGATGGTCGCGTCAGCCAGCGCCAGCGGCTCGCCGTCGAAGCGGAAGGTTGGGATCAGGCGGCCTTCGAGCAACGCCTCCGCCAGCGTCGGCAGGAACGGCGCTCCGGACGGGATGGACAAGACGCGGCGCGAGCCGCTCATACCGCATTAGATCTTTGTGCGCCCGTTTGGGCGCACAAACGACGATCTAACTCTTTGAGTCTACGCATCGTGCTTTCCAAAAATCGGACCCGATTTTTGGGCCGATGCGGTCGCGGGCGCGCCGGTGACCGCCGCTTCGGCCGCCGGAATGGCGTCCGGCGTCCCGACGGTGATCCAGCGGCCTCTCATCTTCATGCCGAACAGGCGGCCGGCGTCGATTGCCTTGTCGAAATAGGCGTTGATCGAATGCGGGCCTTCGGGCGCATCCTTGAAGATGCGCGGATCGATGATCGCGGCACCGGCATAGATCAAGCCGGCAGGGTCGCCTTTGGACCGGTGCAGCGCGCCGTCCGGCGCCACGAGGAAGTCGGTGCCGACGCAGTGTCCGATCGCTGAGTCGAGATCGGTGAGCATCAGCAGAATATCCATTCTAGCGGCGTCCCATGCAAGGGCGAGGCGCTCGAGGCTGGGCTCGCCGCTGTCGATCCAGAACGTATCGGCATTGATGATGTAGAAAGGCTCGCCCCCCAGGAACGGCAGCGCCTTGACGATGCCGCCGGCCGAGTCCAGCAGGCCCGCGCGCTCGTCGGAAATGTCGATCTTCGGCGCCCGGCGGCCGGCGACATGGGCGATGATCTGCTCCGGCAGGTAGTGAACGTTGACGACGGCGCTGGCGACGCCGGCGGCTTCCAGGCTGTCCAACCCCCAGTCGAGCAAGGCCTTGCCGGCGATCTTCACCAGCGGCTTCGGCATCGTGTCGGTGATCGGCCGCATGCGCTTGCCGAGACCGGCCGCAAGCACCATCGCGGTCTTCGGCTTCATGGCGAGCGCTCCTCGAGCAGGCCGTGGGCCATGTAAAATTCCTTCAGGCCGGCAAGCGCCGGATGCGCCAGCGCCCGCCTCAGATAGGCGCGGATGCGCGGCAGGTGCTTCAGATAGTAGGGCTTGCCGTCGCGCTTTTCGAGCCGCACGAAGATGCCGAGGATCTTCGAATTGCGCTGCGCCGCCATGATCGCATAGGCCTCGGCGAAGCCGGCTTCGTCGAAGGCGCCGGCCGAACGCCGCGCTGCGACATAGGCTTCGACCGTCCGCCGCTCGATCTCGGTCGAGACGGTGACACGCGCATCCATGGCCAAAGAGGCGACGTCGTAAGCCGCCGGGCCAATCAGCGCGTCCTGCACGTCGATGATGCCGAGCCGATCGAGGCCGGAACGCTCTGCCCGCCAGATGATGTTGGGCGAATGGAAGTCGCGCAGCATCAGCGTGTATTCCTGGCCCTCGAGCCGGTCGAGCACCGCGTTCCATGCCTTGTGGTAGCCTGCCCGCAATGCATCGCTTGCCGGCTCGCCGGTGACCATCGGCACATACCAATCGACCAGAAGGTCCGCTTCGATCAGCATCGCCTCGCGGTCAAAGGGCGGAACGTCGTGGTACACGCCCGGCGCGGCCTCCATGCGGTCGGGCCAGGCCTTACCATGCATCATGGCGAGCAGCTCCGCCGCTGCCTCATAGCGCTCGACGATCGGCTGGCCGTCGCCGCCCAAAAATCCTTCCGAGCCGAGATGTTCGAGCAACAGAAAGCCCTGATCGAGGTCCTGCGCATGGATAAGCGGCACGCTGACGCCGGCGGCGAGAAGCGCCCGGTCGATGGCGACGAAGGCGGCGACCGATTGTGCGGTGTGAGCGATCACGGCGTAAGGCTTGCCGTCGCGCACCGGCGGTCCGAGCACCAGGCGCGGCGAGTTCATCAGCACCCGCGGCGCCCGGCCGGGAAGCGAGGCGATCTCGTAGGAACGGGCGGACGCGTCGCCGACGAAATGACGGCGGCTCGCTTCGCCCCAGCCGGCCGAGGCCAGGAAATCACGCATCGCCAGCGAGCGCGCCGCGCGCTCGAAGGCGGCTCCCTGTCCGGAGATCCTTGCCGACCGGCCCGCGCCCTGCTCGATAAGCTCGACCTGGAGCGCATTTGCCGGCAGCTGGTCGCCGGCTCGGTCCGGCCATTCGATCAGTGCCGCGCCCTGCGCCAGCGCGTCGTCGAGGCCGAGCTCGTCGAGCTCGTCCGGCGAGGACAGGCGGTAGAGGTCGAAATGGTGCACGGGTATCCGCGTCTCGTAGCTCTGCACCAGCGTGAAGGTCGGGCTCGGCACTTCGAGGCCGGCGTCGTCGGCAAGCGCCCGGATGAGCGCGCGGGCGAGCGTCGACTTGCCGGCGCCGAGATCGCCTTTCAGCGCAATTGCGTCGCCAGCCCGCAGCGCCATGGCAAGGTCTTCGCCAAGCCTCGCGGTCGCCGCCTCGTCGGCGAGAAATCGTTCCAACACCGTTTCTGCCAAAGCGCGTTACTCGGCCGCTTCGCGGATGCCGCCGGAGGGCGTCTCCGGGAAGGTGCAGATCACGGTCGTGCCCTTGTCCGCTCCGGTCTCTATACGCACCGTTCCGCCGTGCAATTCGACGAAGCTCTTGACGATCGACAGTCCCAACCCGGCGCCGCGTCGGCGGCCGCCATTGGCGCGCGGCTCGAAGCGTCGGAAGACCGATTCCAGCACGTCCGGCGGCATGCCCGGCCCGTCGTCATGCACCGAGAATTCGACGCCGTCTGCCATTTGACGGCAAGCGAGCGTGATCGTGCTCGCCGCTGGCGCATAATTTGCGGCATTGCTCAAGAGATTGTAGAGGATCTGGCGGACCCGGATCTCGTCGCCGTGGAAGCTCTTCGGCGCCGATGCAGCGTCGACCTTGAGCTTGATCTGATGCTCCTCCAGCCGGTCCGCGACCAGCTCGGCGGCCGCAGCGATCGTCCTGTCGATGCTCATCTCGGAAATGTCGAGCTGCATGATGCCGGCATCGACCGTCGCGAGATCCAGTATGTCGTTGACGATGGTGAGCAGGACCGAGGACGACGAGCCGACATGCTCGACATATTCGCGCTGCTTCGGCGTCAGCGGTCCCGTCGTCGGCAGCGACAGCAGTTCGGTGAAGCCGATGATGTTGGTCAGCGGCGAGCGCAGTTCGTAGGAAACGTGCTGCACGAACTCGTTCTTCAACTGGTCTGACTTCTCCAGCGCCTCGTTCCTGTCCTTCAGCGCCCGCTCGACATTGACGGTGTCGGTGACGTCGACAAAGGTCATCATCACTTGCCCGTTGGGCAGGTGGATCACGGCATAGCTCAGCACCGTGCCGTTGACGAGTTCCGCCTGGCCGTGGCTGTCGCGGCGTTCGTCGTCGAAGCCGGTGATGGCGGCGACGAAGCCGCCCCACGGACTGTCTGCCGCGCGTTGGTCGCAAAGATCGCGGATCGCCGAGACATGCACGTTAGCCTTGATCGCGTCCGGCGCCAGCCCCCACAGCGCGATAAAGGCGGGGTTGGACAGGCGCAGCCGTCCGTCCGGGCCGAACACCGCCACGCCCTCCGCCAGATTGTCCAGCGTCTCGCCTTGCACACGCACGGCGGTCTGGTAGCGGCTTTCGAGGTCCATCTTCTCGGTCAGATTCTCGAACACCCAGGTGACGCCGCCCTTGGGCTGCGGGTTGGCCACCACGCGGATCGTCTTGCCGTCCGGCAGGTGCCACCAATGCTCCTGCGATTCGACGGCGCGATAGGCGCCGAGCAGGTTCTCTTTCCAGCGCCGCCATTCCGGCTGTTCGGCGATCTTGCCTTCGCTGCGCAGCCGGTCGAGCAGCAGCGCGTTGGAGGGGGCGCTGTGCAGAAAGCCGCCGTCCAGGCCCCACAGTTTCTGGAATGCCTGGTTGAAAAAGCGCAGGTTTTCGTCGGTATCGAAGATCGCCACCGCCGTGTTGAGCTGGTCGAGCGTGTCGGCATGGCTGCGCACGGTGCGCTCATATTCGGCGCGGATCGTCTCGATCGCGCTGATGTCGCAGGCGAGCCCCGCCGAGCCGTCGGCGCTCGCAAAGTCGGTGACCGAAAACATGTGGCGATCACCCTCGATGACCGTCGACAATGTCTGCTCGAAGACGGGGCGCGACTTGTGCTGTTCGGCAATCTGCTCGCGCGCCTGTCCGCCGAGGAACTCCTTGGCTTCGCGCACGGCGGCCTCCGCGCTTTCCGCTTCGACCGCCTCGGCATAGGCGCGGTTGACCCATTTCAGCCGCCCGTCGGCCGCCCGCAGCCATGTCGGCATCTTCAGCGCGTCGAGCAAGCCGAGCATGGTATCGTAGTCGGCGCTGAGCCGCTGATTCTCGACCTTCAGCCGGGCCTGGCTGCGCAGCGTTTCCGACAGCGATATGAAGCGGACCAAGACATGCGCGGCGCTCTTGCGGCCATGCACCTCCAGCGGCATGCCCGCTTGCGTTTCGATGACGAGATCGAAAGTTTTCGCTTGGTCGCGCAGCGCCGCTATGGCGTTCTCGAGCGCCGCGGCGGAGCGCGGCATCAGCCAGCGGCCGAAAGCGAGGAAGGCGGGCCGCTCGTCCGGTGCGCCGCTTTCGAGCGGCAGGCTGCCGATCAGCTCCGGTTTCTTGATCTCGGAACTCCACACGACGACGCGCTGGTCGCGCAAATTGAGCAGCGCCTCGGAGCGCTGCAAGGCCGCGTTGACGTCGGCGATTCGCGCCCTGAGCTGGACATTTTGCGACGCCGTCCGTGCCCGCTCGCGGATCAGGAAGATGGCCGAGACAAGGGCTGCCCCCATGACGCCGGCAAACATGGCAAGCTGCATCACTTCGACCGTGCTGACCGCCGCGGCCACGCCGGTATCGGCATGCGCCACAACGCTCAGCAATGGGGCGGCAGACGTGGCGGCGGCAAGAAGCGTGCCGAGACGGGCGCCGGCGCGCCATGAGAGGGCTCCGCCCGCCGCGGCGGAGCCGGTCGTGATCGAATCCTCGTGGCCGCCGGAAACGGCCTTTCCCGCGCGTGGCGGGTTATCCCCCGGCATGTCTTGGTCCTCTTCGCCGCTTGAATGCAAGACCGCCCTGAATGCGTCCCCGGCCCAACTGTCCCCGGACCGCGAATCACAACAATAACGCCTGCCGGAATCGGCGTGAAGAATCACAGGCGCAAAAAATGAAGCGGGGCGGAAAGTCAACACCCGGCTTCAATATGTTGTAGATATTTTCGTTTTGGTTAATAGCGGTAGTGCTCAGGCTTGAACGGGCCCTGCGGCGTCACGCCGATATAGGCCGCCTGCTCGGAAGAGAGCTCGGTGAGGCGCGCGCCAAGCTTGTCGAGATGCAGCCGCGCCACCTTCTCATCGAGGTGCTTGGGCAGCACATAGACCTGGTTCTGGTACTGGCCGTGCTTGGTGAAGAGCTCGATCTGAGCCAGCACCTGATTGGTGAACGAAGCCGACATGACGAAGCTCGGATGGCCCGTGGCGTTGCCCAGGTTGAGCAGGCGGCCTTCGGACAGAAGAATCATCCGCTTGCCGTCGGGGAAGGTGATCATGTCCACCTGCGGCTTGACGTTGGTCCATTTCAGGTTGCGCAGAGACGCCACCTGGATCTCGTTGTCGAAGTGGCCGATGTTGCCGACGATCACCATGTCCTTCATCGTCCGCATATGGTCGAGCGTGACGACGTCCTTGTTGCCGGTGGTGGTAATGACGATGTCGGCCGTGGGGGCTGCGTCTTCCAGCGTGACCACTTCATAGCCGTCCATCGCGGCCTGCAGCGCGCAGATCGGGTCGACCTCGGTCACCTTGACGCGAGCGCCGGCGCCGCGCAGCGAGGCCGAAGAGCCCTTGCCGACGTCGCCATAGCCGCAGACGACCGCGACCTTGCCGGCCATCATCGTGTCGGTGCCGCGGCGGATGCCGTCGACCAGCGATTCCTTGCAGCCGTATTTATTGTCGAACTTCGACTTGGTGACGGAGTCGTTGACGTTGATCGCCGGGAAGGGCAGCAGGCCTTTCTTCTGCAGCTGGTAGAGGCGGTTGACGCCGGTGGTCGTCTCCTCGGTGACGCCGCGGATCGCTTCCTTCTGCTTGGCGAAGAAGCCCGGCGAAGCCTTCATGCGCTTCTTGATCTGGGCGAACAGGATCTCTTCCTCTTCGCTGCCGGGACTGGACAGCACGTCCTCACCCGCCTCGGCGCGCGCGCCGAGCAGAATGTACATGGTGGCGTCGCCGCCGTCGTCGAGGATCATGTTGGACGTGCCGCCGTCGGCCCACTGGAAGATCCGGTCGGTGTAATCCCAGTAGTCCTCCAGCGACTCGCCCTTGATGGCGAAGACCGGAATGCCGGCCTCGGCGATCGCCGCGGCGGCGTGATCCTGGGTGGAGAAGATGTTGCAGGAGGCCCAGCGTATATCGGCGCCCAGCGCTCTCAGCGTCTCGATCAGCACCGCGGTCTGGATCGTCATATGCAGCGAGCCGGTGATGCGCGCGCCCTTGAGCGGCTTCTTGTCGCCGAATTCCTCGCGGCAGGCTATCAGGCCCGGCATCTCGGTTTCGGCGATCTCGATCTCCTTGCGGCCCCAGCCGGCAAGCGAAATGTCGGCGACCACATAGTCCTTGCTACCCGTCATGGCAGTGCTCCGGTGTGATTGTCTTCAAAAGCGCGCCGGCGCCGGGACGGCGCATGGAGGGCGCGGATTGCCGGCCTGACTAGCAGATCGGCTGCCAAACGACAATGGGATATAAAGAAATCTTTATTCGTGCATGTCTTTGGAGACAATGCGCGGCACCGATCGGCGAACCTTCAGATTTCCTCGCCGAAGCGCGAGGCGACCAATTGCTCCAGCGCGTCCATGGCCGGACCGGCTTGCGGACCGCTGGCGGTGACGCGGATCGAATAGCCGGGGCTTGCCGCCAGCATCATCAGGCCCATGATCGAGGTGCCGCCGACCTTCACGCCGTCCTTCTCGACATGGATGGTTGCGTCGAAGCCGCTGGCGACCTGGACGAACTTGGCCGAGGCGCGGGCATGCAGGCCGCGCTGGTTGACGATCGGGAACTCACGCACAACCTCGTCTTTTTCCGGCGCATGGGCGTTCATTTGCTGCTCAGAAGCTGGCTGGCGACGTTGATGTACTTGCGCCCCGCGGCCTGCGCCTCGTCGAGCGCGGCGGCCATGTTGTCGCCCTTGCGGACCGAGGAGAGCTTGATCAGCATCGGCAGGTTCATGCCGGCGATGACCTCGGTGCGGCCCGATTCCATCACCGAGATGGCGAGGTTGGAAGGCGTGCCGCCGAACATGTCGGTGAGCACGATGACGCCGGCCCCGGTGTCGACGCGTGCCACCGCGTCGATGATGTCGGCCCGGCGCTTCTCCATGTCGTCGTCGGCGCCGATCGCGACCGTTTCGAAATTGTCCTGTGGCCCCACCACGTGTTCGACGGCATGCCGGAACTCGGTGGCGAGTTGACCGTGCGTCACGAGCACGAGTCCGATCATTCTTTGGTGGCTCCCGTCATCGCCGCTTCACTGGCGTATTTTATGTTCGCCAACCATTCCAGGCGGCGGGAGCGCTATCTTGTCGACGCACGGCCGGTTGACAAGCCCAAAATTGCGACGCCCCGGTCCATTTTGACGCATTGCAGCAAAAAATCCGGACCGGATCATGAAAAAGGCGCTATCGACAGC
>NZ_RZSV01000120.1:0-16686 GCF_004023205.1 Mesorhizobium sp. M1A.F.Ca.IN.020.03.2.1
AACATGCGGCGTCCACCATCGCGAAGCGGCGGTCATGGGCGGGAAAATCGCCGAGGAGGCTGGCGGTTCGACGCAAGATGCGCTACGGCGCACGCGATGGCCGCCGTCGGCGCTTCGTGGGCAAAGACGCTTGCAGGCCGAAAAACTCGATTGGGATTGAATATCGTGGTCAAGGTCATCGCCAGTTCCTTACGCAAAGGCAACGTCGTCGATAAGGACGGCAAGCTCTATGTCATCCTCTTTGCCGAAAACATCCACCCTGGCAAGGGCACGCCGGTGACGCAGCTCGACATGCGCCGCATCGGCGACGGGGTGAAGATCTCGGAGCGCTACCGCACGACCGAGATGGTCGAGCGCGCCTATGTCGAGGAGCGCGAGCACACCTTCCTCTATTCCGACGGCGAAGGCTTCCATTTCATGAACCCGGAAAGCTACGACCAGGTCGTGGCCTCAGAAAGCGTGGTCGGCGACATGGCGCCCTACCTGCAGGAAGGCATGGCGGTGCAGCTGGCGCAGTTCAACGGCGCGCCGATCTCGCTGACGCTGCCGCAGCGCGCTGTCTTCGAGGTGGTCGATACCGAGCCGGTCACCAAGGGCCAGACGGCGTCCTCGTCCTACAAGCCTGCGGTGCTCTCCAACGGCGTGCGCACGGCCGTGCCGCCGCACATCACGACCGGCACGCGCGTGGTGGTGATGACCGCCGATGGCTCCTATGTCGAGCGCGCCAAGGACTGAGGGTACAGCAGTCAACTATCACAGCTCGCCTGCGGCCAGGCGGGCCTATCGTCAGCACGGTTTGTCCGCCGTCTGGGCGTGAGGCCCTGACCCGAAGCGGATTTGCGGTTGCCGCGACGTGAACGGCAGATCCGCGCCGCGGCGCCGGTGGTTCGACGCACCGCATCTCTCGAACGAAGCCGGAGTGCGCTCAACGCTAGATTGGCCGACCGATCCACCGCACGATTTCATAGGCAGGCATCGGGCGGCGAAAGCCCTTCAGCGTCAGTTCGCCAACAGGAACGGATTCGACCAACGACTCGACAGCTCCGAGGACTCGTTGGCTAACAAGAATCTGGCGCGATTTGGCCTCCTCGCATAAACGGGCGGCATGGTTCGACACAGTGCCGATGACGGCATAGTCCGAGCGCTGATCAAAACCGATGCGCCCGATGGTTGCGTGGCCCCTGGCAATGCCGATCCCAAAGCCAAGCAAATAGTCCCGCTTGCGCCATCGCTCGGAATGCTCGTCAATCGCTTCGCGCATTGCGGCAGCCATCGAGACAGCTCTCTCACTGTGGTCGGCACATGGCATTGGATCGTTGAAAACCACGACGATACCGTCGCCCACGAACCGCTCGAGCGTCCCCTCGTGACGGACGATTTGTTCGCCGAGACAGGAATGATACTCGGCCAGAACTGTCATGACTTCTTCGGGTTCGGCGGTCTCTGCGAACGCCGTGAAGCCGCGCAAATCGCAAAAGACAACCGTCACCTCGCGGCGGTGGCTCTGCAAGAGCGCATCTCCATTGCCCGCCGCAACGATGAGGTCGGCGACCTGTTCGGGCAGGAACCGCCTGAGCCGCGCCATTCGCTCGAGCTCCGTCACCTGGCCGGCGACGGTTTCCTCGAGCGAGCGGTTCCAGTCGGAAAGTTGCGCGGCTTGGTCCTCAAGGCGCTTGGCTTGGCTCGCGACAGTGTCGTGAAGCGCCTTCTGGCGCAACATCGAGCGCACCCGCGCCAGCAGCGCCCTGTGCTCGAAGGGCTTTGTCAGATAGTCGTCGCCACCGGCGTCCAGCCCCTCGACCACGTCGCGCGTGTCGGCTTTCGCGGTGACCAGAATGACGGGGATCGATCGCAGCGATTGATCCTGCTTGAGCATGCGGACCACACTGATGCCGTCGAGCTTCGGCATCATGATGTCGAGCAGGATCAGATCCGGCGTGAGTTCGCGGGCTTTCGCAAACCCCTCTTCACCATCGGCGGCGGTTACAACTTCATAGCCATTCGCCTCGAGACGCATGCGCAGGATCTCGAGGTTTTCCGGAGTATCGTCAACCGCGAGAATGCGAGGCGGATCGTGCAAGGTGTTGCCTCCCTCAAGAAAGGAAACCGCGAATCTCGGAAAGCAGCTGGCGTGGACTGAATGGCTTGGCAATGTAACCATCGCACCCAGCAGCAAGGGCTTTCGCCTTGTCGCCCGACAACGCGTAGGAGGTGACGGCGATAATCGGAATGTGCCGGAGCGCCGGGTCGGCCTTGATGCGGCGGGCCGCTTCATACCCGTCGATCACCGGGAGCTGAATGTCCATAAGGATCAGGTCTGGCCTGTGTGCTGCGGCTGCAGCGATGCCGGCGGCACCGTCCGCCGCCTCGATCAGTTCGTACTCGGTGGTGGCAATGAGATCGCGGATGATTTGGCGGTTGTCCTCGGTGTCTTCGACCATCAGGATTCGTTTGCTCATGCGGCCCTCACGTCCTCATTCATCCTGATCGGGACCTTCAGACGGAATGTCGACCCTGACCCGATCACGGACTCGACGTCTAAGGTTCCGCCATGCATTTCGGCGATGCGCTTCGAGATCGCCAGGCCAAGACCTGTGCCACCTTTCTGCCTGGTGCTGCTGTTGTCGACTTGCTGGAATTCTTCGAAGATGAGAGCCTGGTCTTTGGACGCAATGCCGGGACCGGTGTCTCGGACGGCGATCTCGAAGTTCCCATCGACCGCATCGGCAAGAATGTCGACTGCACCTGTTTCGGTGAACTTGACGGCATTGCCTGCGAGATTGAGCAGAATCTGCGTCAAACGGCGTTCGTCCCCACGGCCGATTGGAAGGTTCTCGGCAACAGTCGCTGAAAGCTCAAGACCCTTCGCCCGTGCCAGCGGCTCGACCGCCGTAAGGGTCGATCGGACAATCTGCGCGACGGAGTAGTCCTCGATCGCCAGCGTGAGCTGGCCGGCTTCGATCTTGGACAGGTCGAGCACGTCGTTGATGAGCCCGAGGAGGTGACGGCCGTTTGCCTGCACACGCGCGACGGTCGCCTTTGCCTTGTCCGGGAGTTCGCCATAGATGCCGTCGACCAGCAGTTCTGTGAAGCCCAGAACTGAATTGAGCGGTGTCCTGAGTTCGTGGCTCATATTCGCCAGGAACTGGGACTTGTGGCGGCTGGCTGCTTCCAGCTCCTCGCCTTTCTCCTCGATCTCGCGGAACAGCTTGGCATTCTGGATCGCGACCACCGATTGGGCTGCGAAGGTCTCCAACAGGTGAACAACTTGCTCATCGAAGGCGCCTGGCTTGTGGCGCCTGACGACCAATGCACCGACGATCTTGTTGGGCCTCAGCAGCGGAACGATCAGGATGCCGCGATATCCGGCGTCGAGGATCGTCTTTCTCACAAGGAAGGATGAGGTTTCCTTGCCGAGGTCGGGAAACTGCACCGGCATGCACCGTCCGGGCGCGTCGCCAATACCCATATCGGCCAGCCCGATCGTCTGCTGCGAGACTGCGGCGATAAGCTCATCGCTCATCCCAAAGTTTGCGCGAGGGCGGAATTGCTGCCGCGTGCTGCTGAACACATAGATCGTGCCAGCATCCGTCGCCGACAACTGGACCGCCTTGGCAACGATCGTCTTCAGCACCGTGTCGAGATCCAGCGTCGAATTGACCGCCTTGCTCACTTCGCCGAGCGCCTCGAGCTCACCGACCGACGCCGCAAGCTCGCGCGTCCGTGCCTGCACCGCCTCGAAGAGCCGCGCATTTTCGATGGCGATCACGGCCTGGTCGGCAAATGTCTCGACGAGCGCGATCTCCTTGGGACTGAACGGTTGCGGTTCAGCCCTCGTCATGACGAATACGCCAACGAGATCACCTTCCCGCAACAGGGGGGCAGCGAGGACGGTGCGGAATCCGCCTGCCTCAGCGATCAAGGCGACGCGGTAGTCCGGATCAGCGGTCACGTCTTCGATTTGCACGATCCGCCGTTCTTCGATTACGCGCCCTACGGCGGAGCCTCGCCCAGCGGCAAGCGCTGGAAGTGGATTGGCGTCGACATAGGCACGGAAACTGGGCGGGTAGCCAAGCGTCGACACATAGCGGAATACGCCATCAAGCAACTGCACGATGCCACCCTTGTCGGCGCGACAGAGCCTGACAGCCGATTCCACCAACGTATCGAGCACCACCTGTAGATCGAAGGTAGAGCGGCTGATGACCTTCAGAACGTCTGCAGTGGCTGTCTGCTGCTGAAGGGCTTCGTCGAGCTGCTGCGTGCGTGTCTCAATCTCCTGATACAGGCGGCCCAGCTGGTCGGAGGTCTGGTTGACGTTAGCAGCGAGCACTCCAAGTTCGTCGCGATTGGCGACGGCAACCCGTTGGGCGAAGTCGCCGGCCGCTATCTGGCTGAGACGCGTCTCGATCTTCTTGACCGGTTCGATCAACGACCAGGAGATGATGTAACCGAGCCCCAACGCCAGCAGGATACTGCCCACGGCAAACGAAACCACGATCAGTCTGGACGTGCCGTACGCACCCTCGGTCGTTTCGATGGCCGCCACCATGTCGGCTTCGGCCATGTTGACCAGCTGGTTTGTCAGCCGCTCGAGGCGATCAGCCGACGGTATGATTTCATCAAGCTGAACCTTGCGCGCCTCCTCGGTACGGCCCGCGCGGACAAGCTCTGCCACGTGCGTCACCCCGGCCGTCAGTTTCTCGTACTCTTGCCTGACCTGGCCAAGCACTTCCACCTCGGCTTTGGCGACGAACTCCATGCGCTCGAGGTCGTAGCCGAACTGATTGAGCTGGCGCAGCGCCGTATCCAGCATCCGGTTATCCTGTAGCAACAGGGCGGTGGAAATACCGTAGAGCTGGGTGGTCGTATCGTGCTGTACTTGGCGGTAGGCCGCGATCCTGCGCTGCAGCTTGATCAGCTCGTTGGTCTGATCGTTGACCCCACTCAGCACCTGCAACCCGACGGCACCGAGCACGATGAGCAGGCCGACGATCGACAGGAACGCGATCAAGAGCTTGGTCTGGACGCGCGCCGGCAGCCGGGCAACCCAGCCAACGAGCCAGTTCGTTATGCTATTTGGTTTCGTCCAAGAGGCCGAGAAGGTCACCCCGGAACTCCTCCAAGTCGAACCGGACGCCAAGATATTGTACTCGCAAGATGCCATTCGGGTCTACGAGCGAGGTCAACAAGGTATGGTCGACATCAC
The DNA here is from genome assembly GCF_004023205.1 of Mesorhizobium sp. M1A.F.Ca.IN.020.03.2.1. Lineage (NCBI taxonomy): Bacteria > Pseudomonadati > Pseudomonadota > Alphaproteobacteria > Hyphomicrobiales > Phyllobacteriaceae > Mesorhizobium > Mesorhizobium sp. M1A.F.Ca.IN.020.03.2.1. Next base: position 5,210 of record NZ_RZSV01000120.1, read on the forward strand.
CGTTCGCCGCCTGCTTCGCGAAGACCCCATATTTCCGTCCAACCTCATGGACAATCGCCGGATCGCCGGTAAGAAACGACCAGCCCTTCAGATCGGCGCCAAAATTCTGCGCATACTCCTTCAAAACATCGGACGTATCGCGCTCCGGGTCGACGGTGATCGAAATGAAGGCGATCTTGGGTCCGAACGCACTGCCCAACTTTTCCTGCACGCTGGCCATCTGGGCGGTCAGCATGGGACAGACGTCGGCACAGTGCGTATAGATGAATGCGATGGCGATCACCTTGCCGCGAAAGTCGTGCAGCGAGACGCGCTCCCGGTCCTGCGACGTCAGCGTAAAGTCTGGAGCCGGTCCGATTGCCGGCAATCGCTCATCGTGCTGCGCGTCATGCGCCTGCGCTGGCCCGGCCATCAGCGCCAGCAGCAAGATACGGGCTGCCAACCCGCTCACGTCTTGAGCTCACGCTTCAGTTGCTCCAGGAATCGCCAGTCTGTTCCCTCGGCGATGATCTGCTGTGGGCTCGACTTGATCATGCCCGTCTCCTGCATGCGCAGCGCGTAGAAGCGCATCGACGCTTCGGCATCGTAGTCCCGCCATACGCCGTATCGCGTGTCGCTCAGCGTTTGCAGCGCGATTTCGTAGCTGGGGACGAAACCTCGATCGACCATTTGCGCTGCACTCCATGCGGGGTCCGAAATGCATAGGTCGGCGCCCTTGAGGATGGCCCTGAGCACGCGCTTGGTCGCCACCGGGTATCTGTTCACGTAGTCCGCAGCGGCCGAGGTCATGCAGCAGAAGTGCTGCGACCAAGGGCGATCGAGGGTCGTGTTGAGGATCGTGTGGCCGATTTTCTTTGCGCGCAGTTGCTGCGTTTCCGGCGGCGTGAAGAGATATGCATCGAACTTTCCGTCGGCGAAGGCTTCCACCGGCTTGCTTTCCTCGATCCATTCGATGTCGTTGACGGGATCCAGTCCAATATAGGCGGCCATCAGGGCGACCAGCACGCGCGACGGCGCATGGATGTCATGCATGCCTACCCGCTTGCCCTTGAGATCCGGGATGCCTTGGATGCTGTCGTTGGCGATTAGCTCGAGGCACCCCGAATGCAGACCGCCAAGCACCCTGATTGGCACGCCCGCGTCGATCGATGCGACATGGACCGGCGCGTAGTTCATGCTGAAATCCGTGTCGCCGCGTGCAATCCACACCGCCTGATCGACTTTTTCGTCGCCCTGCACGTAGCGGACGTCGGTGAAGCCCTCCGCTTTGAGGAACTCTCCGGCCAGGTACATCCCTGCCCAGCAGTAGGCGCCATCGATCCACCGCGGCAAGCGAACAGAGGTCGTTTCAGGGGGTGCCTCGGCCCAAGCGTCGGTCGTTGTGCCGATGAGAGCTGCAGCGCCTGCTGCCGCAGCTCCGGCCATGAAGTGGCGGCGGTTCTGGATGATTTGCATGGGGTTCTCCCTCACGTGGAAAATGGGCACGCGGGTGGCTGCCTAGTCAGGTCTTCAGCTCGTGCTTCAGTTCGTTGAAGAAACGCCAGTCGGTGCCTTGGGCCAACAGCTTCTGGGGGGTGCTCCTCAGCATCCCGACCTCGTGGAGACGCAGGGCGTAGAAGCGCAGGGTGTCCTCAGCGCTATACTCACGCCAACCGTAGGGGATCGCCTTCATGACCTGGAGGGCATGGTCATAGCGCTTAGTATAACCCTGCTGCACCAAGAACTGGGCGGACTGCTCGGGCTCGCTGGCGCAGAAATCCGCCGCTTTCAAGATGGCGCGGAGGGCGCGTTTGGTGGCCACCGGATGCGTACGGACGAACTCCCGCCCCCCAGCCAACATACAACAGAAGTATTGCGACCAGGGCCGGTCCACGGTGCTGCTGATCACCACATGGCCGATCTGCTGCTCCCGCATCTCCTGCGGTTCGGGGGGAAAGCCCAAATAGGCATCGATCTTCCCCTCACTCAGGAGCCGGATGGACTCGGGTCCCGGATGCATGACGAAGTGTATGTCCTTATGGAGGTCCAGGCCGACATACGCCGTCATAGTGGCGAGAAAGACGTATCGGCTGGAATCTAGCGCTGGCACGGCCACGGTCTTCCCCTTGAGATCGCGGATCGACTGGATGCGATCGGTCCCGAACAGTTCAAAGCAGCCGACGTGGAGGCCTGCCAGGATGACGATGGGATCCCCCGCCTCCAGGCGGAGAAGGAGCGGGGCGGCGAAATGCGCACTGAGGTCGGCTTCACCGGAGGCGAGGGCCGGCGCGATGTCTGCCGTCCCCTCTCTTTGGAGGTAGTGCACCTCGGTGAACCCTTCGCTGCGCAACAGTTCTTCGGCTACATACTGGGGGGCCTGACAGATGCTGGGAACCCGGACGAGCCGGATCCGCGTCGTCTCAGGCGGTGGCTCCGCAGCGGCGCGCCTGGGGTGCCAGCCCAGAAGCCCCGCTGCCCCCGCCAGCGTAATCCCACGCAGGAACCTCCGTCGGCTGAACCGTCCGGGATATACGGTATGCATGGGAACCTCCTTTCCAGATGGTGGCCAGTGCGACACTGAGAACACTGACCCGTGGATGCTGTGTTGTGCACAGTCGGCCGTACCTGCATGGCGGGCTCTGGGCTTGCCGCTTGCTCACATCTTCAGCTCTCGCTCCAGCGGCGGTTCCGCATGGAGTGACCTCGGAAGGACGACGACACCGGCAGCGCCTGCCAGGGCAGCACCGGCTAGGAATCGTCGGCGGGTTTGCGTGATCTGCTGCATCGGAACGCTCCCATTCCGAATCGCGAAGGGCAATTCTGGCCGGAACCGAGCAAAAGAGGTTTCGACAGAGGCAGGTGGTCTTGTGGGCGCGACGAGTGGTGTGGATGCTAGCGCCCAGTCCGGTGCGGGAGTCTTGCGCTCTCAGTCGCCGGCTCATTTATTAGCAACCGACGATATGTCACGATACGCCCAATTTGCGTCGGCTGCGAGCCCAAAACTTGCTCGCGCCTCTTGCCCCAGAACCGCTGCCCATTTTTGGGCGACATGCATTTGTTAGCGACACCGTCAGGCCGCCATTTCCACCGGAAGGCCAGCGGCTTTCCATTCCGGCATGCCGTCCTCGAGGCGGCGCACGGAATGGCCAAGCGAGCGCAGCGCGGCCACCGCCTCGAAGGACATCACGCACCATGGGCCGCGGCAGTAGGCGACGATTTCCCGTCCGGGGTCGGCACCCTGGGACCAGGCCTTGACTTCTCCGAGGGGAACATTGACCGCGCCGGGCACGTGGCCAAGCGCGAACTCGTCCGGCGGGCGCACGTCGATCAGCGTCACCAGCCCGTCGCGCATCAGCGCCTGAAGCTCGCCGCGCGTGACCGGCTGTATGTCGTCACGTGCCTCGAAACAGTCGCGCACAATGCGATCGACCTCAGCAAGCTGCCGCTCGGCAATGCCGCGCACCGCAGCAAAGGCCGACAGCACGCTCGCATCGCTCAGCGAATAGCGCACGTATTTGCCGTCGCGTTCGGCCGAGACGATGCCGGCGCGGCGCAGCGCCTGCAGATGCTGGGAGATGTTGGCGATCGGCTGGCCGAGCTTCGCAGCAAGCGCTTCGACGCTGCGCGAGCCTTGCGCCAAATGCTCGATCAGTTCCAGGCGCAGCGGATTGCCGAGCGCCTTGGCGACGATCGCGAACTGTTCGTACAGCGCCAGCTTCGGATTGCGGATTGACATCGACCTTTCTGCGACCCATCGTCATTCAATGTAATTATTGAATGATGGTTTCGACCTGCCGTCAAGCCAAGCGACCCGCAATTGCCCTTTGGAGAAAAGCGATGATTCTCAGGCAGTTCCTGCATACCGACCCGGTCGCCGCCTCCTATTTGTTCGGCTGCGGCGGCAAGGCGTCTGCTGCCGTCGTCGATCCGGTCGGCGAGATCGCGCCTTATGTCGAGGCGGCGCGCGCGACAGGCATGCGCATCCTCTATGTCGTCGACACGCATATCCACGCCGACCATATCTCGGCAGGCCGTGCGCTCGCCGAAGCGACGGGCGCCGAATACGTGCTGTTCGAAGGCGCCGAGGCGGGCTTCCCGTTCCGCCACGTGAAGGACGGCGAGGTGCTGGAGCTCGGCAATGTGACGGCGACCGTGATGCACACGCCCGGCCACACGCCGGAGCATCTGAGCCTTTTAGTCACCGACCGAACGCGGTCGACCGAGCCCTGGTTCGTGCTCACCGGTCACACGCTGATGGTTGGCGATCTCGGTCGCACCGAGCTTGCTTCGAGCGCCGAGGACGGAGCCCGCGCGCTCTATGCCAGCGTGCGCCGGCTGAAGGAATTGCCCGATCACATCGAGGTGCTGCCGGGCGCCTATTCCGGCTCGGTGTGCGGCCGCTCGCTCAGCGGCAAGCCGACATCGACCATCGGCTTTGAGCGGCGCTTCAACAAGGCCTTCCGCATCGAGGACGTCGACCAGTTCATCGCCGCCATGACCGCCGACATCCCTCCCCCGCCGCCGGACGCGGCCCGGACCCGCGCCGCCAACGCCGGATCGCGATCGTGAGCGCAACGGCGCCTGCCGTCGCGCTCGGCCTCAAGGCCAACTGGAAACAGTTCGCGCTGCTGGTGCTGATCAACGCCTTTGTCGGCGGCATGGTCGGCATCGAGCGAACCGTCGTGCCGCTGATCGGCGCGGAGGAATTCCACGTTGCTTCCACGACGCTCGTCACCTCGTTCATCGTGAGCTTCGGCGTGGTCAAGGCCTGCGCCAATCTCGTCTCCGGCCAGCTTGCCGACACATGGGGTCGCAAGCGCGTGCTGATCCTCGGCTGGCTGTTCGGCCTCCCGGTGCCCTTCATGATCATCTGGGCGCCGAGTTGGGGGTGGATCATTGCCGCCAACGCGCTGCTCGGCATCAACCAGGGACTTGCCTGGTCGATGACCGTCATCATGAAGGTCGATCTGGTCGGGCCGAAATCGCGCGGGCTCGCCGTCGGCCTCAACGAGTTCGCCGGCTACCTCGCCGTCGGCGTCACCGCATTTCTGACCGGCTATCTGGCCAGCCGCTACGGGCTGCGCCCGGTGCCGATCTATCTCGGCATCGGCTATGCGATCCTGGGTGCCGCGCTGTCGATCCTTCTGGTGCGCGACACGCGCGAGCATGTGCGGCTGGAACTGGCCAACGATCCGAAAGCTGTCTCCCCGCTCGGCTTTCGCGAGATCTTCATGCTGACCTCTTTCCGGGACCGCAATTTGTTCGCGGCCTCGCAGGCGGGCCTGGTCAACAATCTGAACGACGGCATGAGCTGGGGGCTTTTTCCGCTCTTCTTCGTCGCCAACGGGCTTGGCGTCGAGCGCATCGGCATCCTCAAGGCGGTCTATCCCGCTGTCTGGGGCGTCTTGCAGGTCGCAACCGGGCCATTGAGCGACCGTTGGGGCCGCAAGGGCCTGATCGTCGCCGGCATGTGGGTGCAGGCTGCCGGACTTCTGCTCACCGCCATGACGCGGGACTTCGGCTGGTGGCTGCTGGCAAGCCTCTTGCTCGGCCTTGGCACGGCGATGGTCTATCCAAGCCTGATCGCGGCGGTATCGGACGCATCGCATCCCTCCTGGCGGGCGCGCTCGCTCAGCGTCTATCGCTTCTGGCGCGATCTCGGCTACGCAATCGGAGCGCTGTCGGCGGGCCTCATCGCCGACTTCTTCGGCTTCGCCGCGGCGATCGCGGCGATCGCGGCGCTGACCTTCCTCTCGGGTGTAATCGTGGCGGTGGCGATGCGAGAGACCAGCCGCTGACCCGGCACTGAGCTCCAGCCCGACAGCGCCGCGTTTACGATATCCGAAGCTTCATGCTGCTAGAGACGCGCCTGTCCGGTACTATGGCGCTGGGTGCCTTTGCGGGGTCTTTCATGAACATTTCGACGCGCATGCCGTGGGTGGACACGGCAAAAGGTCTTTCGATCATCCTGGTGGTGATGATGTATTCCGCCTACAACACCGGTGAATATACCGGCGGCGTCGGCTTCCTGCATTATGTCATCGGCTTCGCGACCCCGTTCCGGATGCCGGAATTCTTCCTGATCTCGGGGCTGTTCCTGTCGCAGGTGATCGACCGGCCTTGGCGACGCTATATCGACCGGCGCGTCGTCCACTACCTCTATTTCTATGTCCTGTGGGCGGTCATCTCGATCGGGCTGAAGATCGGCATCTTCAGCCGCGATCCCGCCGGCATGCTGCACGACCTCGCCGTGGCTGTCGTCCAGCCCTATGGCGTGCTGTGGTTCATCTACATGCTGGCCGTGTTCGGCCTCGTGGCGCGCGTCCTGCGCGACCTAGGCGTGCCGCACTGGATCGTCATCTTGGTTGCCGCCGCGCTGCAGATGTGGGCGCCGCATTCGGACAGCTATGCGCTCACGCAATTCGCCGCCTATTTCGTGTTCTTCTATCTCGGCTTCGTCATGGCGCCGCTGGTGTTCCGGCTGGTCGCGTGGACGCAAGCCCGTCCGGCGATCGCCGCTGCCGGGCTGATCGTGTGGGCCATCGTCAACGGCCTGCTCGTCTATTCGCCGGGCTATGCCGTCGAGCCGGTCGGCATGCAGATGGGCCTGGCGGCATGGCCGCCGCTGCATCTTACGCTGGCCGTCGCCGGCGCGGTGGCGCTCTGCGTCGCCGGCGGATTCCTGTCGAAATTCGCCGCGATGGAATGGCTGCGTTGGCTCGGCGAGCATTCGCTGGTCGTCTATGTCGCCTTCACCATCCCGATGTCGATCTTCCGCGGGATCATGCTGGCAAGCGGCCTTCTGACCGATACCGGCATGCTCAGCCTCGCGGTGCTGCTCGTCTCGGTCATCAGCCCGGTCATTCTCTACTTCATCGTCAAGCGCACCGGCTTCGGAACCTTCCTGTTCGAGCGACCGGCCTGGGCGCATGTCGACAGACCGACTGCCGGCCAGATCTCAAACAAGGGCGTTGCCCGGCCGGCGCGCGAGGCGGCTTGATGCAGAAGCGCGCCTAGCTTCCGATTATCATCGCCTGTAGCTGCTTCCGGTCCTCTTGGGACCATTGGCTCGGGTCTTCACCATGCGCGGACCGGGCATGAAGCTCAACGTGCTTCATCACCTCTTCCGCGTTTTCTGCCGTGAAGCTCCCGGGACAGGCTTCCATTCCCGGATAGTCCTTGCACCGATACGTATACGCCATCGCTGCCTCCGTTTTTAGGAACGCCTAATGGAGCGATGGGGCGAGACCTTTGTCAATGGACTGGTCTTAGACTGAAGACCACCGCCATGCAAAGCCTGGCTAGGGCCGGCTATTTGCCGACTGTCGTGTCCTTGTCATGGTTGTACCCAGGACGGCGCACGGCCTTGATCTTGCCGCTGCTGCCGCCTCCGCAGAAGAAGCAGCCGCGGCCATCGGATTCCAGTCCCGACACGCCGGAGGGCATCGCCAGCTCCTGCAGCACATCGCCCGTCTCGGGGTCGATGCGCAAGAGATCGCCCTCCTCCCCTTCCCAGGTGGCATGCCAGAGCTCGCCGTCGACCCAGGTGACGCCGGTGACGACGCGCTTCGACTCGATGGTGCGGATCACCTTGCCAGTTTCAGGATCGATCTGATGGATCTTGTGGGCCCTGTATTCGCCGACCCAAAGCGAACCTTCGGCCCAGGTAAGCCCGGAGTCGCCGCCGTTGCCGGGGGCGGGAATGGTGGCGACGACCTTGCCTGTCTTCGGGTCGACCTTGTGGATGCGGTCCTCGCCGATCTGGTAGAGATGCTCGCCGTCGAAGGCGGACCCGGCATGCGAGGCGACGTCGATCGACTGCACGATCGCGCCGCTCTCCGGGTCAAGCGCCTTCAGCTTGTCGCCGGTGGCGAACCAGACATTCTTGCCGTCATAGGTGACGCCATTGATGCGCTCGGCATCCGGAAAGGGGCCGTATTCGCGCAGGATCTCGGCAGCGGCTCGTTTCATTTTCGATCTCCATTCGAACAATGGCCGCAGACTAGTCGCTCGGCAGCGGACCCGGGAGTAACAAGACAGTCGGGAATCCGGTCACCGGCGGCGTCATCCAGCGGCGCGCCCTGCCGCGGCCGACCGCCTGCACCTTGTTGTCGGCCGAAAGCGCTTCCAGCGCCCGCTGCACGGTGCGCGGGCTGGCGCCGAGCGCGATCGCCAGCGCCGAGCTCGACCAGGACTCGCCGTCGGCGAGGAAGGCGAGCACTGCGCCATGCTCCTCCTCGACAGGCGGCGCCAGCACTACGACCTCGGCTGCGGTCAGCGGCGTTAACGCAAAACCGGCGGCCGTCGCGTTGATTTCCGCCAGCGCGTTCATTTCGGCGCGCAGCCGGCCCATCTCGACCCTGAGCCGCGCACGATGCGATTCATCGGCGTGCCTGGCGCGGAAGGCGCGCTTCAGCAGCGCCTCCCGCGACGCATCCGCGGGCCAGGCCTCGGCCAGCGTGCGCGCCAGCGCAAACAGCACCGGCCGCGTCGCCAGCGACACTACGGTGTCGGCTTTGCGCACGACATTGCGGCAGGCATCGACGACGAGGGCGCCTGAGGTGAGCAGCGACTCGACCTCGTCGAGGTGCAGCGGAGTCTCCAAACCGTTCGATACGAGCCGCGCGACGGGCGTGTTCAGCACCTGCGATGCGCTTTCGACCTCCGCCTTCAGCGCCGGGATATTGGCTTCATAGGCCGCGAGAGCGGCTCGGCCAAGCGCGGCGCGCGCAGCCCTCGTCCGCAGGCGCCTGACCGCGATGCCCGCGGCCGCGAGCTCGTGCGCGACGCGCGCGACCGGCGGCAACGGCCCCGGATCGAAGCCGGCAAGCAGCCGCTCGGCTTCGTCGAGCCGGCCGATCAGGATGAGGCGGCGCGCTTCGAGGCTGCCGGCATAGGCGGCATTGACCCGATCTCCATGCGCTTGAAGCGTCGTGCGGGCGGCTCGCAACGCTTTGTCCGGCCAGCCGAGATCGCGCGAGACCAGCGCGATCTCGGCCTCGGCGACGACGCAGCGGGCGCGCGCCACCGCCTCTTTCGGGCTGAAGGCGCGGGCGGCGCTCTTCAGCAGCGCCTTGGCCTTGGCGAAGTCGCCGAGCTGCGCCATCGCGATGCCGCGCAGCGCCAGCGCGGGGGCGTCGTCGCGCAACGCGACGCGCTTCAGGGCGCCCAGCGGATCACCGGTCGCGAGCGCGCGGCCGGCGGCATTGATCATCGAGTCCATGCAATGCCCGCCCCGATGCCCCCTTCCGGGTCTGCCGGATCAAATCGCGTCACACTTGTAACTCTCACCATCGCGCCATCCGGCTCTAAGTTTCCCTTGTCACCCCAACCAAACGCAAGAACGGGACAAGAGCAATGACCCAACACATGAAGACACCACCGGTCGTTTCGCCGGAAGCCTGGGAAGGCGCGTATGAAGAAATGCTGGTGAAGGAAAAGGCGCTCACCCGCGCCCGCGACGCGCTGGCTGCGGAACGCCGCCGCATGCCGTGGATGCCTGTCGAGAAGGACTATGTGTTCGAAGGCCCAAACGGCAAGGCAAGCCTGCTCGACCTCTTCGAAGGCCGCCGGCAACTGGTCATCTACCGCGCCTTCTTCGAGCCCGGCGTCTATGGCTGGCCGGAGCACGCCTGCCGGGGCTGCTCGCTCGGCGCCGACATGGTCGGCAACCTCGCCCATCTCAACGCCCGCGACACTACGCTTGCCTATGCGTCCCGGGCGCCGCAGGCCGACATTCAGCGGCTGAAGCAGCGGATGGACTGGAAGATGCCCTGGTACACCATCACCGACAGCTGGGACAAGGATTTCGGCGTCGACGAATGGCACGGCCACAACGTCTTCATCCATGACGGCAACCGCATCTTCCGCACCTATTTCGTCAACAATCGCGGCGACGAGGCGTTCGGCACAGTGTGGAGCTATCTCGACGTCACCCCGCTCGGCCGCCAGGAGGTGTGGGAGGATTCGCCCGAGGGCTATCCGCAGACCCAGACCTACAAGTGGTGGAACTGGCACGACAACTATGAGGAAGGCGCCGCGCCCGACCAGCGATGGGTCGAGGTCTCGGATGCCGGCGAAGCGGCGTTTCGCAACAAGAACGCCTGAGCGCGAAGCGACTCTGGCGGCGTCGCCCGCGCCGCCAGAGCCGAACTTTCCTGAGAGCAGTTGGAAGGTGGAGATCATGAGCATCGACAATCCCACCCCTCGCCCGGCAGGCCTGAGCGGATTCGGCCTGGCCGACTGGTTATGTCTCGCGGCGGCGCCGACCTTTGCCGTCATGGCGTTGCTCACGGCCGCCGGTAGCGGACCGGACGCGATGTGCATGTCCGGGCCCGGAGCCTCCGTGCTCAGCGGCATGGCGCCGATGTATTTCCTGATGGCTGCCTTCCACCTCGCGCCCTGGCTGCGGCTGCTCGCCAGAGGGGCGGCGGATTCGGCGTTTCAACCTGCCGACGAGCTGCCGGACCTAAGCGCGGAGCGGATGGCTGAGAGCAGGGATGCCGGCGTGTAGGGCTTTACCAGCCAGCCCAGCGGCTCCGCTGGCGCTGCCCGGGCGCGGACGTCGGAATCGGAATGCGCCGTCGCAAAAACCGACCGCAAACCGTAAATTCGAAACAACTCCAGGGCAGTTTGAATTCCATCCATGGCCCCGGACAGCCGGATATCCATCACAACCAGATCAGGCCGGTCCGCAGCTGCGCTATCGAGCGCTTCCTCGCCCGAGCCAACGACCACGACCTCGAAACCGGCCGCGGTCAGAGTGCTCTCCATCTCGAGGGAGATGAGAAAATCGTCCTCGACGACCAAGATCCGCGTGGGCAATGCGGCGGCCACAGGTTCGGCCGACGCGGCTTTCGTTGGGATTGGCCGACGGCGTCCGTGTGGGGCAGCAAGCTCGGTCATCGAGAGCCATCCAGGAACTGAAGAAGAGCCGGCAAGAACTTCATGAGAACCGAATGCTGCAGCGCGTCTTCGGTTCCTTGGTAACGACAAGCTTGCCGTGCAGCTGCCGCGCCAAGCCCTGAACCAGCTTCAATCCGGACGAACGGTCGCGGACCGAAGCCAGGTCAAAGCCGGGACCGCTGTCTTCGACGAATACCTGGAAGCCGTCGACATCGCGCCGAAGCCCGACCCGGATTGTGCCGGCTCCGTCGGGAGTTCCATATTTTATGGCGTTGGTCAGAAGCTCGTTCAGGATCAGCGCCAGCGGCATGGCAACGTCATTCGAAAGCTTTGCATCATCAGCCTCGAACTCAACCGCGACTTCCTTCGGGAAGGTCTGCTTTATTGTCCCGCAAACCGCAAGCAAGAAACCCTTCGCGTTGAACTGCCTCGAATCGACCGTCTCGTACAGGACCTGCTGAGCAGCGGCCATGGCCGCGACGCGGTTGCCGGCTTCACGCAAGATTTCTCGCGCTTGCGGGTTCGCTGCCCGTTGACCCGCCAAGCTCAGCAGTGACTGCAGCATCTGCATGTTGTTCTTCACACGATGATTG
>NZ_RZSV01000121.1:0-16523 GCF_004023205.1 Mesorhizobium sp. M1A.F.Ca.IN.020.03.2.1
GTGTTGATCAGCGGGGCAGGTGCGGCCGAGGCCGGCGTGGTGCTGAACAGAGAAGCAAACAGCCCCTTCTTCGGCGCGGCGATCGGCTGCTGCTGGGGCTCGCCCGCTGTCACGTAGACGCCTTTGCTCATCGCCTGCACGGTCGCCTGCGCTTGCGATGCGACCGCGGCGGCATCGCCGGCAGCAACCTTGTTGGCGGCCGCTTTCGTCTCCTCTGCCGTCTGCTGCGGCTGTAGCAGCGGTTGCGGCGTGTTGCCGGCGATCGAGCCGGCGTCAGCAGGAACCGCTACCGCGGGGAAGGCTGCTCCGGGCCGGGTTTCCGGCACATAGGCGACTTTTTCAGGCAACGGTTTGTCGTCTTCGCCCATCACGGTCGATGCCGCCTCTGGGGATGCCGGGGAGGTCGACGCCGCCTGCGAGGTCGAATCGGCCGAGGCCGCGGACTGGGCGCTGGAAGCCGCGCTCATCTCTGTGGCGGTTGAATTGTAGGCGGGCGTGACGACCGACATCGTCGGGTCGCCGGTCGAGGTGCAGGAGGCCAGAAGCACGGATAAAAGCGCTGCCACGATGCTGCGGCTTTCCCTTCGTGCGAGGCGCCAACCTGCTGATTTCAAAATAAAATTCCCCCTCGGCATCCGGTCCGTACATCGTCGCCGCAGCACTCCAGTGCCTCTGGCGGCGACCTCCTGTTCCCGAACCGGAAACGGGATCTGTATCGATCTGCAAAGCCTCGGATTTATTGTTTGTCTGCAGGCGAGCTGAGGCTACGAAAACGATTAACAGCACCATTTCGCCCTGTTTGGGCGGCCCGTCAACTCACCAGACATTACAGCCGGTTACACACGCACCTTGACATAGGTGCCCGGCGCGTCCCCCAAGGTTTTCATACGCTTGCCGGGTTTGCGGGCGGGCACATGGATGTTGTCCTGGCTTTCGATCCAGTGCTGCCAGTGCGTCCACCATGAGCCGGCATGCTCGTGCGCGCCGGCGAACCAGGTGCTGAAATCCCCCACCGGCTTGCCGCCGGTCCAGTACTGGTACTTGTGCGCCGCCGGCGGATTGACGACGCCGGCGATGTGGCCGGAGCCCGCCATGACATATTCGACGTCGCCACCGAAATAGCGCGAGCCGAGGAACACCGAAAGCGCCGGCGCGATGTGGTCTTCCTTCGTGGCGAGGTTGTAGACAGGGATCGTGATGTCGGCCAGCGAGACGGTGCGGCCGGCAAGCTCCATCGTGCCGCGGGAGAGATTGTTCTCGAGATAGCAATTGCGCAGATAGAAGGAATGGTTGGCCGCCGCCATGCGGGTCGAATCGGCATTCCAGTAGAGCAGGTCGAAGGGCAGCGGGTCCTTGCCGCGCATATAGTTGTTGATGACATAAGGCCAGATCAGGTCGCCCGAGCGCAGCATGTTGAAGGCGGTCGCCATCTTGGTGCCGTCGAGATAGCCCTTTTCGCTCATCGATCGCTCGACCGCGGCAACCTGGTCCTCGTCGACGAAGACCTTGAGATCGCCGGCATAGGTGAAGTCGACCTGAGTGGTGAAGAAGGTCGCCGACCTGATGCGGTGGTCGCCTTCCTGCGCCAGCAGCGCGAGCGCCGCGGCCAATAGCGTGCCGCCGACGCAATAGCCGATGGCGTTGACCTCCTTCTCGCCGGTCGCCTTCTCGACCATGTCGAGGCCATATTGCAGGCCCTCGCGGATATAGGCCTCCCAGCCTTTGGCGCCGTGGCGCTCGTCCGGGTTGATCCAGGAGATGACGAAGACCGTGTGGCCCTGCTCGATTGCCCAGCGGATGAAGGATTTCTGCGGGTTGAGGTCGAGGATATAGTATTTATTGATCCACGGGGGGCAAATGAGCAGGGGGCGCTTCAGCACCGTCTCCGTCGTCGGATCGTATTGGATGATCTCGGCGACATCGCTGCGGCCAATGACCTTGCCGGGTGTCGTGGCAATGTTCTTGCCGATCTCGAACGGCGCGTAGTCCGCCTGGCGCAGCTTCAGGTCGCCCCTGCCGGCGGCGATGTCCTCGGCCAGCATCTTCATGCCGCGCACCAAATTCTCGCCGTTGGAGGCGACGGTCTCGCGGAACAGCTCGGGATTGGTCAGAATGAAATTCGACGGCGCGATGGCGTTGGAAACCTGCTTGACGTAGAAGCTCGCCTTGTGGCGGGTGTGCTCGTCCAGGCCCTCGGCATGATCGACGAGATCCGAGGCCCAGCGCGAGGTGACGAGATAGGCCTGTTTCAGGAAGTCGAAGAAGGCATTGCGGCCCCATTCCGGATCCTGGAAGCGCTTGTCGCCGCGCTCGGGCTTGACCGCGTCCTCGGGGGCTTCGGCGTTGGAGTTGGGGCTGACCTTCTGGATGGCGTTCGCCCAGACCGTCATGTAGCCCGCGAAAAGCCGCGTCTGGGCTTCAAGCGCGCGCTGCGGGTCGGCCAGCCAGTACTCCGAGAGCTTGGAGAAGGTCTTGACCATGTCGACCACGGGTTCGGCGACGTGGTCGCGCACCTCACCCTTTTCGCGCGGCTCGGCCCAGGCGGAGGCCGCCTTGCCGGCCTGCTCGATCATGCGCGCCATGTTCAACGCGAAGCGTTCGGGATCTTTCACCAGATATTGCTCGACGGTCGAAGGTCCGCCATTTTCCGCTTTGTCCGAATCGGGCGCTTTGGACATGGTTCGCGGGGTTCCTCCCGGAGCGTTTTCTTGACATATTACCATGGGACATCTGACCGGGTCCAACACGCTCTAACCCGGCTGCCAGGAAAACAATATGACGATTAATTTTGGCGGGACTTATTTTCTCGGCGCCGGTTCGATTTGCCGCATCGCCGCCGCAGCCGCGGTGCTGTGCACGCCGTTGCTCGCGGGCGGCTGCGAGACCAGCAGCAACGCCAGCAATGCAAGGCCGACCGCGGTGACCGAGGGGCCGAAGGACACCGGCTCCTATCCGAACCTCAACATTCCGCCGCCGGTAGCCGCCAAGCAGCTCACGAAGGAAGAGACTGCAGCCAAGCTTGCCCAGCTCAAGGCCGAGCAGCAGGCGCAGCTTGCCAAGGGCGGCGGCGCGAAGCCAGCCGCCAATACGGCAGCGCTGAACGCACTCGCCAGGACGCATGGCGACGACGCGCTGAAGCAGATCGAAGGCAAATGCGATCCCGCCCTCGACCCTAACTGCAATTAGGTCTATATCGCGCGCCGAAAAGCGCCCCCTTTGCTCGTCTGGAACTCCAATGGAAGAATTTCACAAGGTCCGCCGGCTTCCGCCTTACGTGTTCGAGCAGGTCAATCGGCTGAAGGCCAGCGCCCGCTCGCGCGGTGCCGACATCATCGACCTTGGCATGGGCAATCCGGACCTGCCGACGCCGAAGGCCATCGTCGACAAATTATGCGAAGTGGTGCGCGATCCACGCACGCATCGCTATTCGTCCTCGCGCGGCATTCCGGGCCTGCGCCGCGCCCAGGCGAACTACTATGCCCGCCGCTTCGGCGTGAAGCTCAATCCAGACACGCAAGTGGTGGCGACGCTCGGCTCGAAGGAGGGCTTTGCCAACATGGCGCAGGCGATCACCGCGCCCGGCGACGTCATCCTGTGCCCCAATCCGACCTACCCGATCCACGCCTTCGGCTTCATCATGTCGGGCGGCGTCATCCGGTCGCTGCAGGTGGAACCGGATGACGGCTTCATCCCGGCGGTCGAGCGCGGCATCCGCCACTCGATTCCGAGGCCGCTGGCGCTGATCCTCAACTATCCGTCGAACCCGACAGCGCTTGTCGCCTCGCTCGATTTCTACAAGGACGTGGTCGCCTTCGCGAAGAAGAACGACATCATCATCCTGTCGGACCTTGCCTATTCCGAGATCTATTTCGACGGCAATCCGCCGCCTTCGGTGCTCCAGGTTCCAGGGGCGATGGATGTCTGCGTCGAGTTCACCTCGATGTCGAAGACTTTTTCCATGCCCGGCTGGCGTATGGGCTTCGCGGTCGGCAACGAGCGGCTGATCGCGGCGCTGACGCGCGTCAAATCCTATCTCGACTACGGCGCCTTCACGCCGATCCAGGTCGCGGCGGCGCATGCGCTCAACGGCGACGGTGCCGACATCGCCGAGGTGCGCGAGATCTATCACAAGCGGCGCGATGTGATGGTCGATTCCTTCGGCCGTGCCGGCTGGACCATTCCGGCGCCGGCGGCCTCGATGTTCGCCTGGGCGCCGATTCCGGAACAGTTCCGCCAGCTCGGCTCGCTCGAATTCTCCAAGCTGCTCATCGAGCACGCCGACGTCGCGGTGGCGCCGGGCATCGGCTTCGGTGAGCATGGCGACGATTTTGTTCGTGTGGCGCTGGTCGAGAACGAGCACCGGATCCGCCAGGCGGCGCGCAACATCAAGCGCTTCCTGGCCTCGACCGCCAAGCAGCCCAACAATGTTGTGCCGCTCACCGCGCGCCGCTGAATTTACCGCACATCACACCGACCAATCTTTGAGGGGCGTCGCCGGACATGGCTGAAGCGTTGCGTGTTGGAATTGCCGGCCTTGGCACGGTGGGCGCCTCGGTGGCGCGCGTGCTCAACGACAAGGCCGCCGAGCTCACCCGCCAATGCGGTCGCGACATTGTCGTCGCAGCGGTTTCGGCGCGCGATCCGAAGCGGGACCGCGGTGTCGATCTGGGCGGCACCAAATGGTTCGACGATGCCGCGAAGATGGCCGAGAAGGCCGACATTGATGTCTTCGTCGAGCTGATCGGCGGCGACGAAGGGCCAGCGCGTGCATCGGTCAAGGCGGCGCTCGAGGCCGGCCGCCATGTCGTGACGGCCAACAAGGCGCTGTTGGCCAAGCACGGCGTGCAACTCGCCGAGGTCGCCGAGAAGAAGGGCGTGCTGCTCAACTACGAGGCTGCGGTGGCCGGCGGCATCCCGGTCATCAAGACGATGCGCGAGGCGATGGCCGGCAACCAGGTCACCCGCGTCTTCGGTATCCTCAACGGCACCTGCAACTACATTCTGACCCGCATGGAGGCCGAAGGCATCTCTTTCGATGCCTGCCTCAAGGACGCGCAGCGCCTCGGCTATGCCGAAGCGGACCCGACCTTCGACATCGAAGGCCATGACACGGCGCACAAGCTGTCGATCCTGACCAGCCTTGCGTTCGGCACGAAGATCGCCGCCAACGACATTTACATGGAGGGCATCTCCAACATCACCCAGGCCGACATTCGCGCCGCAGCCGAGCTCGGCTACCGCATCAAGCTGCTCGGCGTCGCGCAGCGCACCGACAGCGGCATCGAGCAGCGCGTGCATCCGACCATGGTGCCGACGGCCTCGGTCATCGCGCAGGTGCATGGCGTCACCAATGCCGTGGCGATCGAGACCGACATCCTGGGCGAGCTTTTGCTCTCCGGCCCCGGCGCCGGCGGCAATGCCACCGCCTCGGCGGTGGTCGGCGACATTGCCGATATCGCCAAGAGCCGGCCGGGCTTCCAGCACGGGCCGGTCTTCGGCTGGCCGGCGAAGGAATTGAAGCCCTACAGGAAAGCGCAGATGCGCAGCCATGCCGGCGGCTATTTCATCCGGCTGACCGTGCACGACCGCATCGGCGTCTTCGCGGCGATCGCCAAGCGCATGGCCGACAACGATATTTCACTGGAATCGATCGTCCAGCAGGCCGCCGGGCCGGCTACCGAAGCGCAGAAGACCGTCATCCTCGTCACCCACGAGACAACGGAAGCGGCGGTGCGCAAGGCGGTCGAAGGCGTCACCAAGGACGGCCATCTCACCGACAAGCCGCAGGTGATCCGTATCGAGCGGGCGGAATAGTTCGAGTGATACTTCACCTTTAATCGATTGATATTGCTGCCATTTCAAAAATTGAAACGGCAAGTCTTGCCGTTGTCATGGAGCTTTGCCAGAAGAAGCGCGCTTCTGGCGGGAGGCAAAGCGCAGTTTCAACGAGGAATGCCCATCCATGAACATGGCCCAAAACATCGCAGCCGGCCTCGATCGTATCCTAACCATGGAAGTGGTGCGTGTGACCGAAAGGGCCGCGGTCGCCGCTGCCAGGCTGCGCGGTCGCGGCGATGAGAAGGCGGCCGACCAGGTCGCGGTCGATGCGATGCGCCAGGAACTCAACCGGTTGGCCATCAAGGGTACCGTGGTCATCGGCGAGGGCGAGCGCGACGAGGCGCCGATGCTCTATATCGGCGAAGAGGTCGGCACCGGCAAAGGCCCGGCGGTCGACATCGCGCTCGATCCGCTCGAAGGCACGACGATCTGTGCCAAGAACCTTCCCAACGCGCTTGCCGTCATCGCCATCGCGGAAAAGGGCAGCCTGCTGTTCGCGCCCGACGTCTACATGGACAAGATCGCCATCGGGCCGGGATACCCGGACAGCCTGATCGACATCGACGCGCCGCCGGCCGAGAACATCGCCAATCTCGCCAAGGCCAAGGGCGTGGCGGTGCCCGACATCACCGCCTGCATCCTCGACCGGCCGCGCCATGCCAAGCTGATCGACGCGGTGCGGGCCACGGGCGCCGCCATCCGGCTGATCGGCGACGGCGACGTCGCCGGCGTCATCCACACCACCGATTCGGAAGAGACCGGCATCGACATCTATCTCGGCACCGGCGGCGCGCCGGAAGGGGTGCTGGCCGCGGCGGCGCTTCGCTGCACGGGCGGACAGATGCAGGGCCGGCTGATCCTCGACACGCCGGAGAAGATTGCACGGGCCGAAAAGATGGGCATTTCGGATCCGAAGCGGGTCTATCGCGCGCAGGACATGGCGCGCGGCGACGTGCTGTTCGCGGCGACCGGCGTCACCGACGGCAATCTGCTCGGCGGGGTGAAGTTCGGGCGCACCTTCATCACCACTCACACCATCGTGCTGCGCTCGTCCTCGCGCACAGTGCGCGAGATCAAGGCGCGCCATCAGGATCTGGAAAAGTTCTGATTTCGTCCTTGTAGACACTTTCGCGCAATTACGGTCGGAGCGCCCTTCCACAGTTTTCCGGGGTGGTTCGCTTTCCCGGAATTGCTAGGGCTGTCGCATCTTGATATCTGCCGAAGGATGGTGTGCAGACGGCGCGTCTCATGATGGGCGAGAGACGCTTCTTCCTCGATGTCAGGCAGTCGGCGACCGGTGTTTCCTGGGAGCACCGGCTGACCGAGCGGCAGGACATGGCCGCTTTGGCCATCGCGCAGGGTCATGGCGTGCCGGACATCGTCGCAAGGGTGCTGGCTGGGCGCGGCGTGACGGTCGAGCAGACCGAGCGCTTCCTCGATCCGACGATTCGCGAGCTTTTGCCGAACCCGGCCTCGCTGACCGACATGGAGAAGGCGGCGGCGCGCATCGCGGATGCGGTCGTGGCCGGCGAGAGGGTGGCGATCTTCGGCGACTACGATGTCGACGGCGCCGCGTCGTCGGCGCTGCTGAAGCGCTTTCTGGCGCATTTTTCGGTGCCGTCCGAGATCTATATCCCCGACCGCATCTTCGAAGGCTACGGCCCGAATCCGGAAGCTATGCGCGAGCTGATCTCGCGCGGCGCGAAGCTGATCGTCACCGTCGACTGCGGCACCAACAGCGCCGTGTCGATCGAGGCAGCGAAAGAAGCCGGCGCGGATGTCGTGGTGCTCGACCATCACCAGGTCGGCGGACCGCTGCCGGCGGCGGATGCGGTGGTCAATCCGAACCGGGAGGACGACCTTTCGGGGCAGGGGCATCTCTGCGCCGCCGGTGTGGTCTTCCTGTGCCTGGTGCAGACGGCGAAGGTGCTTCGCGAACGGTTACCAAACGTCGCGCCGGTCGATCTGCTTTCGCTGCTCGACCTCGCCGCGCTGGCGACCGTTTGCGACGTGGTGCCGCTCACCGGCGTCAACCGCGCTTTCGTAGTCAAGGGCCTGCAGGTGGCGCGCCAGCAGAAGAATGAGGGGCTGGCGGCGCTTGCGCGGGTCTCGCGCATCGGCGAGCCGATAAATACCTTCCATCTCGCCTATCTGATCGGGCCGCGCATCAATGCCGGCGGGCGCATCGGCGATGCCGCGCTCGGCAGCAGGCTGCTTGCCACCGAGGATCCCGTTGAAGCCGCAAGCATTGCCGAGACGCTCGACCGGCTGAACCAGGAACGGCAGCAGATGGAACTGGAGATGTTGGCGCAGGCGCGCGCCGAGACCGACGCGGAGCTTGCCGGCGGCACCGGCCCTGGCATCGTCGTGACCGCCAGCAACAGCTGGCATCCCGGCATCGTCGGGCTGCTGGCCTCGCGGCTCAAGGAACATGCGCGCCGTCCCGCTTTCGCCATCGCCTTCAATGCCAATGGGATCGGCACCGGCTCGGGGCGCTCGGTCTCCGGTTTCGATCTCGGCCGGCTGGTGCGCGAGGCGGCGCAGGCCGGCCTGATCGCCAAGGGCGGCGGTCACGGCATGGCGGCAGGCATCACCGTGGAACGTGCCAAGCTCGGCGCGCTTCGGGCTTTCTTCGAGGAGCGCGCTGCGGCGGATATGTTCCGGCTGCAGAGCGAGGAAAGCCTGGCGATTGACGGCGCCTTAGCCGCCGAGGGCGCGACGCTGGCGCTTCTCGACGAGCTGGAGAAAGCCGGCCCGTTCGGCGCCGGTCACATCGCGCCGGTGTTTGTGCTGCCGCGCCACAGACTTATCGATGCGCGGCCGATCGGCACCAACCACATCCGCGCCGACCTGCAGTCGCAAAGCGGCGGCAACCTCCAGGCGATCGCGTTCCGCGCCGTCGACACCGCGCTCGGCGAATTCCTGTTCAAGAACAGGGGCAAGACCGTGCACATAGCCGGTTCGCTGTCGGGCAATTACTGGAACGGCAACCGCTCAGTGCAATTCCGCATCACAGATGCCGCGATTGCTTGACTGACGCTTCGGATCAGGCGAGCACCGTCTGCAGCCGCCGCAATTCGCTGATCTGGGACATGGTCGCCTGATAGCCGATGCGGATCGCCTCGTCGGCGCGGTGGAACTCGGTCAGTCCGATATGGCTGAGCTTCGGCTGCAGCGACATGTCGGGCGGATCGCCGGCGAGCCTGGCGCGCGAAATCCGGTCCTGGATGATGTTGAAGGCCTCGACCATGACGCCGGTGATGCCGAGGCGGGTCTGGTGCGGCGGGTGCTGGGGATTGACCTGACCGGGACGCGGCGCGTCGTTCTCGATGACGAGTTCGCCCGCGCTGTGCTTGATCACCGCGGCACGCCCAAACAGATCGTAGTGGAGGTTGACGGCAACGACCAGCGGCTGCTCGTAAGCACGGCAGACCGAGACCGGCACCGGATTGACCAGCGCGCCGTCGACCAGCACGCGCCCGTTGCAGTTCACGGGCTCGAAGACGCCGGGCAACGCGTAGGACGCGCGCATGGCGGTGATGAGCGAACCTTTCGACAGCCAGATTTCGTGGCCGGTGCGGATTTCGGAAGCGACGGCGACGAAGGGCTTCGACAGTTCCTCAAAACGGATACCGTCGACATGTTCGCGCAGCCGCGCATCGAGCTTCATGCCGCCGAACAGGCCGCTGCCGCGCAGATTGAGATCGAGCAGTCCGAAGAGGCGCCGCTTGGTCAGGCTTCTGGCGAACTCTTCCAGTTCGTCCAATTTGCCGGCAAGATAGCAGCCGCCGACCAGCGCGCCGATCGACGTGCCTGCGATCATCGAAACTTCGATGCCCGCTTCGTCCAGCGCGCGCAGCACGCCGATATGGGCCCAGCCACGCGCACAGCCGCCGCCGAGCGCCAGCGAGATGCCCATCTTCTTCGCCGATTTCGGATCGAGCACGCCGCCGGACGATGCAAGGCCGTTGGCCTCCTGAACGTCAGGTCTGCTGCGCAATGACGCCCATTCGAGCATCATGATCTCCCTTGTCCCGTGTCCCTTCTATCACAAGGATGTTTGAGAATAGTGAATATGAGTGGTTTGTGAATATCGAATGGTTCACACCGGCTTCCGATACGTTTCTTGCGCATCGAACAGCGGCTTGCTGCCATCGTCGGCAAGCACCGCCTTGCCGTCGCTGAGCCCCACCGTCCGATAAAAGCAGGAACGCCTACCGGTGTGACAAGTTGCGTCCTGGCCCAATACTTTGACGCGCAACCAAATCGCGTCCTGGTCACAATCCGTGCGCATCTCGACGACGCGCTGGACGTTGCCCGACGTCTCGCCCTTTTTCCACAGCGCGTTGCGGGAACGCGACCAGTAGTGGGCGATGCCGGTTTCGAGCGTCAGCGCCAGCGCCTCGGCATTCATATGCGCGACCATCAAAACCATGCCGTCGCCGGCGTCGGTGACGACGACGGTCACGAGGCCGGCAGCATCGAAGCGCGGAGAAAGGACGGTGCCTTCCTCCAGCGCCTTCTTGTCTGCCGGGGCTTTGGGAAATTGCAGTGCCGACATTGCCGGTTCGTCTTTTTGTTGGACCATGATCTTATCCGAAAACCGGGTCCCGCTTTTCGGGACCATGGTCTGAAGGCCGGCAGCCGGCGATCAGGCACGCACCATGGTGACGAAGCGCACCTGTTCCTCGGGCGTGTCCTTGAAGACGCCGGTGAAGGTAGAGGTGAGCGTGGTCGAGTCCTGCTTGCGGATGCCGCGCATGGCCATGCACATATGCTCGGCCTCGATCATGACGGCGACGCCGCGCGGGTTGAGCACGTCCTGGATGACGCCTGCGATCTGCGCCGTCATCGCTTCCTGCGTCTGCAGGCGATGGGCGAAGATGTCGACGACGCGCGCGATCTTGGACAGACCCACGACCTTGCCGTCCGGCAGGTAGCCGACATGCGCCTTGCCGATGATCGGCACCATGTGGTGCTCGCAATGGGAGTGGAACTTGATGTCCCTGACGATGACGAGATCGTCATAGCCGGCCACTTCCTCGAAAGTGCGGCCAAGCTCCTCCGCCGGGCACATGTCATAGCCGTTGAACATCTCGCGAAAAGCCTTGGTAACGCGCTTCGGCGTGTCGACCAGGCCCTCGCGATCAGGGTTGTCGCCGGTCCAGCGCAAAAGCGTGCGCACGGCGGCTTCGACCTCGGCCTCGCTTGGGCGATCGGTGACAGGCTTCTCCATATAGGAGGAAGGGGGCATGAGTTTCTTGATGACGGCATCCATAAAGGCGTCTCCCGTAGTCCCACTCAGAGGTGGGACGAGTTGAACGGACCACGACCTTTCGGGTGAAACTCGCCCGGTTTCCAGCCCGTAAGCGGCGTGAACAGATGAGCAATGACAATGGCTTGAGTTTGCCTTGTCGATGCCCGGCTGCCATCATTATATATGGTCGTGCACAGCGAAAGGAAGACGCAACAGCGGCAAAGCCTGTTCGCTTGGCGGCGACGGATTGGAAAAATATGATCGACGACGTCTACAATGCGAAAATCCTGAGCTTCGCCGGAAACATCGCCAAGATCGGCCGGCTCGACCACCCCGATGCGACCGCCAGAGCGCACTCCAAACTGTGCGGCTCGACCGTCACAGTCGACCTCAAAATGGATGGCGACGTGGTGACCGATTTCGCTCATGACGTGAAGGCCTGCGCGCTTGGTCAGGCATCCTCCTCGATCATGGCCCAGCATGTCATCGGCGCGAACGCCGATGAGCTGCGCGCCGTGCGCGAGACCATGCTGAAGATGCTCAAGGAAAACGGCGCGCCGCCGGAAGGCCGGTTCGCCGATCTGAAATATTTGGAGCCGGTGCGCGACTACAAGGCACGTCACGCCTCGACCATGCTGACCTTCGATGCGGTGGTCGACGCGATCGGCCAGATCGAGAAGAAGCGCGCCGGAGAGGCTGCTTGAGGGCGATCTCCTGGGCTGCTTGCCCGGTTATGGCGAACTCGCTTCGTTTCCCCGCACGCTGAGTGGACCGGCAAGCCACCCCGTGCGGCACTCCAGGCGATGAGCGATAAAAGGTCGTTGCGTTCCCGGCTCGAAGCCCACATCTAACGCACAAGGAAGCTGGCTGAGGAGAAGTGCGGATGGGAGACCATTCAGGACATATCCATGGTGTCCGGCCGGTCCGGCATGGGCGAAACTGGCAGGGACCCTGGCGCAAGACGCCGGGCCGCGTCCTCGGCACGTCGCTCGTGCGCCTCTACCAGTTGACGCTTTCCGGCTTCGTCGGCAATAGCTGCCGGCATCTGCCGACCTGTTCCGAATACGCGCATGAGGCAATCGCCCGCCATGGATTGTGGACCGGGGGCTGGCTGGCGCTGTTCCGGGTCTCGCGTTGCGGGCCGTTCGGGACGCATGGCATCGACCGCGTGCCGGAGACGCTTGCGCCGCGCTATGTCTGGTTCATGCCGTGGCACTATTGGCAGATCGGCAGGAAGCGCGATGACGCAGATGGCTGACTGCGGCAGCGTTTCGCAGCCCGTGTTTACGATCCGGTAGGGTTAACGTCAGCCTGCACAAACACTGCCAATTTGAGACAAAATCGAGACAAGACGCCTCGCTAAGCCGCTCCGCGTAATCCCTTTCCCGGAGTGAGCTTCGATGCGCCATATGGACCGCTATCCCTTCTTCATTGCCATTATTCTGTTCCTGCTGGCCTGGATTCTCGGCCTGCCGATGCGGGCGCAGTCGGCGCCGCTCAAGGACATCCACTGCATTTTGGTCGAGGATTCGGGGAGCGGCGTGACGCTTTACCAGGAGGGCGTCTGCGACCAGCGCGCGAGCCCGGCTTCGATCTTGCCGAAGGGGCTGACGCGGGCGGCTTTCCTGAAGGATCTTCCGGGGCTCATCAAATAGAACGGCTTGCGGCTTTACGGCGGCGGAAACTCCTCATAAAAGACTGCCGCCCGCCAGCGTCCAAGTGATTGGCGCCTCCGGCCAACCCTGCATGCTCCAGCACATTCCTGCGACATGCATTCACCACCCGCGCTCGTTTGCGGGACTGGATAGGACAACTCTGATGATGCTGAATTCCGTCTCCCTGACATTTCCCGATGGTTCCGTCCGCGAGTACGACGCCGCGATGACCGGCGCCGCCCTTGCCGAATCGATCTCCAAATCGCTGGCGAAAAAGGCTGTTGCCTATAGCCTCGACGGCACCGTCCGCGATCTTTCCGATCCGCTCGGCGGGTCCGGCAAGGTCGAGATCATCACCCGCGAGGATCCGCGCGCGCTGGAACTCATCCGCCACGACGCGGCGCACGTGCTGGCCGAGGCGGTGCAGGAACTTTGGCCGGGAACGCAGGTGACCATCGGGCCGGTGATCGAGAACGGGTTCTATTACGACTTCGCGCGCAACGAGCCGTTCACCCCGGACGATTTCCCGGTGATCGAGAAGAAGATGCGCGAGATCATCGCCCGCAACAGGCCGTTCACCAAGGAAGTGTGGTCGCGCGAGAAGGCGAAGAAGGTCTTTGCCGACAAGGGCGAGCGCTACAAGGTCGAGCTGATCGACACTATCCCCGAGGATCAGGATATCAAGATCTACGCGCAGGGCGACTGGTTCGATCTCTGCCGCGGTCCGCACATGGCTTCGACCGGGCAGATCGGCAACGCCTTCAAGTTGATGAAGGTGGCGGGCGCCTATTGGCGCGGCGATTCCAACAACCCGATGCTGACGCGCATCTACGGCATCGCCTTTGCCGACCAGGCGCAGCTCGAGGCATACCAGATGCTGCTGGAGGAAGCCGAGAAGCGCGATCATCGCAAGCTCGGCCGCGAGATGGATCTGTTCCATTTTCAGGAGGAGGGACCGGGCGTCGTCTTCTGGCACGCCAAGGGCTGGAAGATGTTCCAGAACCTGGTCAACTACATGCGCCGCCGCCTCGACGAGCACGGCTACCAGGAAGTCAACGCGCCGCAGGTGCTGGACAAGAGCCTGTGGGAGACGTCCGGCCACTGGGGCTGGTATCGCGACGCGATGTTCAAGGTGACCGTCGCCGGTGACGACACCGACGACGACCGCGTCTTCGCGCTGAAGCCGATGAACTGCCCCGGCCATGTGCAGATCTTCAAGCATGGGTTGAAGTCTTACCGCGAACTGCCCGTAAAGCTTGCGGAGTTCGGCAATGTGCATCGCTACGAACCGTCGGGCGCACTGCATGGGCTGATGCGTGTGCGCGGCTTCACGCAGGACGATGCGCATATCTTCTGCACGGAGGAGCAACTCGCCGCGGAATGCCTGCGCATCAACGATCTGATCCTGTCGACCTATGCCGATTTCGGCTTCGAGGAGGTCGCGGTGAAGCTGTCGACGCGGCCCGACAAGCGGGTCGGCACAGACGAGGCCTGGGACCATGCCGAGGCGATCATGAGCAATGTGCTGGAGACGATCCGCACGCGCTCCGGCAATCGCATCAAGACCTCGGTCAATCCGGGCGAGGGCGCCTTCTACGGGCCGAAGTTCGAATATGTGCTGAAGGACGCCATCGGCCGCGAATGGCAGTGCGGCACCACGCAGGTCGACTTCAACCTGCCGGAACGCTTCGGCGCCTTCTATATCGGCTCGGATTCGGAGAAGAAGCAGCCGGTGATGGTGCATCGCGCGGTGTGCGGCTCGATGGAACGCTTCCTCGGCATCCTGATCGAGAACTATTCCGGCCAATTCCCGCTGTGGTTCGCGCCGCTGCAGGTGGTGGTGGCGACGATCACCTCAGACGCGGATGAGTATGCAATGAAGGTGGTCGAGCGGCTGAAGGCTGCGGGGCTGCTCGCCGAAACCGATCTGCGCAACGAGAAGATCAACTACAAGGTGCGCGAGCACAGCCTGGCCAAGGTTCCGGTCATTCTCGTTTGCGGCAAGCGGGAGGCGGAAGAGGAAACCGTCAATGTCCGCCGTCTCGGCTCCCGCGACCAGGAATCGCTGAAGCTCGGCGACGCCGTGAAATTGCTGGCGGACGAGGCCGTCTCTCCGGACCGCAAGCGCCGCGCGGCCTAAAATCGTTAATCTCCAATCGCTTCTCGAATGGCGGTGACACATAGTCCACCGCCATCTTCACACGCCTGTCACGCCAACCTTGTAACCGAGCCGCCATGCTCAAGCTGAAACCGCGGGAAAGGTTCCCGAGCTCTCCTACGCCAACCGGCATCAGCCGGCGCTGACGCGGTGGTTCATCCATTCCGTCGAAGGCCTGTCGGGCCGCGACCGCTTTGCCGTGCTCTACGACTTGTGGCGGCGCCAGGTCGCTCCAACGGGCGACCGTGTGTTCAGCCGCATGCTGGACTTGATCGACGTCAGGGTGCACCACGCCGGCCGTTGGCCGCCGGCGAATGTGCCGGATAGTCCGCTGGTGATCGTCGCCAACCATCCCTTCGGCATCGGTGACGGCATTGCAGTGCTGTCGCTCGCCGAGCAGCTCGGCCGTCCGTTCCGGGTCATGATCCACAAGGATCTGCTCAGGATCCGCGAGATGGAAGCCTATTCGCTGCCGATCGATTTTTCCGAGACCAAGGAAGCGCTGAAGAACAACATGGCCGTGCGCCACGAGGCGGTGCGGCTGTTGAAGGCAGGCGTCACCATCGTCGTTTTTCCGGCCGGCGGCGTCGCCACGGCGCCGAAGGGGTTCGGCCGGGCGATCGACCTGCCGTGGAAGATGTTTCCGGCCAAGCTCATCCAGGAGGCCAAGGCCTCGGTCATCCCTTTGCATTTCTCCGGCCAGAACGGCCGTCTGTTCCATCTCGTCAGTGGGCCGATGAACATGGCCGAGCGCGACAACCGCGTGGCGAAATTCGTCGGCAAGGCGTCGCTGACGCTGCGCACCTCCCTATTAATCCGCGAATTCGCCCGGCTGTCGGGCAAGGCGATCGAGGTGCGCATCGGCGATGTGCTGAAGTGGAGCGAGCTCGAACCGTTGCGCGACCGCAAGGCGCTGCTCGACAGGCTCTACCAAGCGGTTTTCGATCTCGCTCCGGCGGCGGCGCGGCGCGGACGCACGCCGTTTCTAACCAAGCGGATGCGCAAAGCCGCCTGAGCAGCTTAGTCCGCGCCCTCCTCGGGATCGATGGCGGACGATTCGTTGGCCACGACCTCGATTTCCTGGTTCTGGCCGGCCATGACGGTGAAATCCTTCTGGTAGATGCGGTCGCGGTTCTTGGCGATGATGGTGTATTGGCCTTCGGCCAGCACCATCGAGGCGAAGGCGCCGACGGCTTCCTTGATCGGATCGCCGGATTCATTGAGCAGCGACCAGGAGGTGTCGGCAATGGCTTCGCCGCCGGGCTCGCGCACCAGCTTCATCGTCATCTCGGCCGCGCGGTGCTCGACGGTGGCCTCGGTCAGCTTGCCGGCCTCGACGCGGATATCGGAGCGGATCACGGCGTTGACCGCGCCATAGGTGGAGACGACATGGTAGGTGCCTGCATTCAGCCGCACCACCGTGTTCGGCTCGACATCGGGGGCGATCAGCGCGCGGTCGCCATTGGTCTCAGCCTGGCCCTCATAGATCGCGAAGCGGAGCTTCTTTGGCGCGATGTGCGCGCCGCCGGACGTCACCGCATCGAGCTTCAAGCCGCCGGCATCGAGAACGAGGCTCTCTCGCTTTGCGTCCTTGCCGACGGTGATGCGCTTGGTG
>NZ_RZSV01000122.1:0-16493 GCF_004023205.1 Mesorhizobium sp. M1A.F.Ca.IN.020.03.2.1
AGATGCGCGAAGGCCGCTCCGCCATCGGCCCGCTCGCCAATTCCGAGCTTCATGACCTGGAGGGCATGACCGGCGCTGAGATCAAGGCGCTGCCCGAGCACGACATCGATCGCAAGCAGCTCGTCTCCATGGCCCGCTTCAGCTTGCTCGCCGTGCTTGCGGCGCGCGAAGCCATGCGGCAGGCCGGACTTTCCTGCGACGAAGGGAATGCCCATCGCTTCGGCGCTACAGTGGGCGTCGGCGGCTTGGGCTGGGATGTAATGGAGGAAACTTACCGGGCCCTCCTTTTGGACGGCGCGAGGCGAGTTGGCATCCTCGCTGTACCCAAAACGATGCCAAGCGCCGCCGCCGGCCAGGTGAGCTTGCGCCTCGGCTTGCGCGGGCCGGTGTTCGGGGTGACCTCCGCATGTGCCTCGGCCAACCATGCGATCGCCTCGGCGGTGGATCAGATCAAGCTGGGCCGGGCCGACGTAATGGTTTCCGGAGGCAGCGACGCACCCTTCGCATGGGGCGTGCTGAAAGCATGGGAAGCAATGCGCGTGCTTTCACCCGATACCTGCCGGCCCTTCTCCGCCGATAGGAAGGGCCTGGTGCTGGGCGAGGGTGCTGGCATGGCCGTGCTGGAAAGCTACGAGCATGCCAGGGCGCGTGGTGCCACAATCCTTGCCGAGATCGCCGGCGTCGGCCTTTCCGCCGATGCCTTCCACATCGCCGCGCCATCTGTCGAGGGGCCAGCGTCGGCGATGCGCGCCTGCCTTGCCGATGCCGGGCTGAATGCCGAGGACGTCGACTACCTCAACGCGCACGGCACCGGTACCAAGAGCAATGATCAGACTGAAACGGCGGCGATCAAGCGTGTGTTTGGAAACCACGCTTATTCGATGTCCATCTCTTCCACCAAGTCCACGCACGCGCATTGCCTCGGCGCAGCGAGCGCGCTTGAAATGATCGCCTGCGTGATGGCAATCCAAGAGGACGTCGTGCCGCCGACCGCCAACTATCGCGAGCCAGACCCCGCTTGCGATCTCGACGTCACGCCCAATGTGCCGCGCGAGCGCAAGGTGCGCGTCGCCATGAGCAACGCCTTCGCCATGGGCGGCACGAACGCAGTTCTGGCATTCAGGCAGGTGTAGAAGCCATGCAAGACGCCTCATTTGAGGTCACCTGTCGTATCTAGCTGCTTGCCGGACCACTATGTGAAGCGAGCGCTATTGGCTGCCTCTGCGATGCGGGAATTGGCAGCGGACGTCTCACGATCAAACAGGCATCTGCTTGTAGAATTCTTTTAATCGTGAAGCGGCGCGAGTGCGCTATCCGTTGAGGTGAGCAAGGCCGGCGCCCTGGGTGAGCTCTGGTGTCGGGTGGTGGAAAGTACAGGGGGAGCTGTGTGGCCACCTCTTTCTCGGCCTCGACGATGTGCGAAGGAGCCTGTGCGGCGAACGGGCCGACGCCCCAGGCTCAGAACCTGGGCGAACCTAACTCCCGCCAAAGGACAGCCCAGAGCTGGATACACGAAAAAGATACTGAACCCGCGAATCAGATTCTGATCAATCGTCGTGTCTGAGCTCCGCTCGGGCTCTTACGGAGATAATCGAGCGGCCCGGCAACGGCCGCGCGTGCCGCGGGCGTGAGCTTTGCGCTTCGTCAGAAGTGCCTCGAGCGTGACGACGATAATTGACCAGCCATATGGAACGCATTCGCCCAGTTATCCAAAGCGTGGATACCTTTCATCTAAACAAAGGATTTTACCGTTTTTGCTGCAGGTCCCATAGAAGCGCTTCAAGTTGGAAAGATAGGTAGTTCCGATGGTTGCGTTGGATCCGAGGAGCATCATCTGGTGTGCGGGGCGTACAAAGTCAGTCGCATCTGCATTGCGGCTTGGTCTTTCGGCGGTCTCCACAAGTTACGCCCCGTTGGGGCGACGCCAATTATTTAACCAATGCTTGGACATTTATCTCAACCGGACAGCTACAAGGTGAGGTCTTCCATGCGCCCGAATGTCGAGTGGAAGTTGTGCTGGGAAAATGAGTTGCAACTGGCCGACCATGTCGAACTCTCCGACTTTTTTCGAAAGACCTATGGACGGACTGGCGCCTTCAACGCGGAGCCATTCGAAGGCGGCCGCAGTTGGGCCGGCGCGAGGCCGGAATTCCGCGCAATCGGCTACGACGCGCATGGGGTAGCGGCTCACATCGGCATGCTGCGGCGCTTCATCAAAGTTGGCGAGGTCGACTTGATCGTCGCTGAATTGGGCCTGTACGCGGTTCGTCCGGATCTTGAAGGGCTCGGAATCGGTTTTTCGATGCGCGTGGCGTACCCAGTGCTCCATCAGTTGGGTGTTCCATTCGCTTTCGGCACGGTTCGGCACGCGCTGCGAAACCATGTCGAAAGATTCTGCAGAGCCGGCCTCGCGAACATTGTGTCGGGCGTTCGCGTACGGTCGACCCGTCCAGACGTGCATCCCGACCTGCCGCCCACGCGCCTGGAAGACGTACTCGTGTTGGTTTCGCCGATCGGACGCTCGATGGACGAGTGGCCGTCCGGTACCCTGATCGACCGGAACGGTCCGGAACTATGAAGCCTCTGGACTACATATGCGAAGGGCAGAGTGACAATGCCGATGGCATTGCAGAGCGCAGCGTCTATCTGACGTTTGACGACGGTCCCAATTCATTTTTCACACCGCAGATACTCAATGTGCTGGCGCAACATCAGGTGCCGGCGACCTTCTTCGTTGTTGGGGCCTACGCGGCCGACGAGCCGGAACTCGTTCGCCGAATTATTACAGACGGGCACGGTATAGCCAACCACACGATGACTCATCCGGACCTGGCTAAATGCGGGCCCGTCGAAGTCGACCGCCAGATAGTTGAGGCAAACAGAGTCATAGGGATGGCTTGCCCGCAGGCCATGGTTCGGTACTTTCGTGCACCGTATGGCATCTGGACCGAAGAAGTAATCGCTGCATCAGCGGGTGCGGCATTGGCGCCCGTCCATTGGTCCATTGATCCACGCGACTGGTCTCGCCCCGGCGTTGACGCCATCGTCGACAGAGTGCTCGCCGATATCCGGCCGGGCGCAATCGTGCTGTTGCACGACGGGTGCGCTCCCGACGAATTGCAACCAGGCAATCAAGCCAGTCTGCGCGACCAGACGGTGACAGCGTTGTCACGCCTAATTCCAGAATTGCACGGCCGCGGATTTGTAATCCGATCACTTCCTCAACATCCCTGAACAAACAGAGATCCTATGGACCTTCTCACCACAGCCAGTACTGTTGCCGTTTCGTCTTATGCGGTGCTCTCGACTGTTTACAGAGGCATGCAAGCGGTCTACTCCCAACCGGAAAATGTTACGCCGCCGTCGGAAAGCTTGTTCGGATCCGACCGTTGGCCGAGCGTGGATGTCATCATCCCCTGCTACAATGAGGACCCGCGCACACTCGCGGCGTGTTTAGCTTCCATCGCAATTCAAGATTACGCCGGAACATTTCAGGTCTATCTGGTTGACGACGGTTCTGGAAATCGTAATGCCGTCATCCCGGTACATCACGCCTACGAGGGCGACCCGAGATTCAATTTCATTCTGCTCCGCGAGAATGTTGGCAAACGCAAGGCGCAGATCGCCGCCATCCGCCGCTCATCTGGAGATTTCGTGCTCAGCGTCGACTCTGACACGACACTTGCGTCCGACGTGATCACGAAGCTTGCAGTAAAAATGCGGGATCCCATGGTCGGAGCGGCCATGGGCCAGCTGACGGCATACAACCGCAGCGACACTTGGTTGACCCGATTGATCGATATGGAATACTGGCTGGCTTGCAATGAGGAGCGCGCGGCGCAAGGTCGCTTTGGTGCGGTCATGTGCTGCTGCGGCCCATGTGCAATGTACCGCCGGTCTTGTCTCCTTTCTCTGCTGGATCAATACGAGACGCAGCTGTTCAGGGGGAAACCAAGCGACTTCGGTGAAGACCGTCATCTTACGATCCTCATGCTGAAAGCAGGCTTTCGAACCGAGTACGTTCCAGGTGCCGTCGCGGCGACAGTCGTTCCGGACAAGATGGGACCTTATTTGCGCCAACAACTCCGCTGGGCACGGAGCACTTTCCGGGACACGATGCTTGCGCGAGGTCTACTGCGTGGCCTGGATCGCTATCTAACTTTGGATGTGATGGGAGAGAATCTCGGCCCATTGTTGCTCGGCATCGCGGTAGTAACGGCGCTCGGTGAGCTACTATTTTCACATACAGTAAATTGGTGGACGGTGCTGGCTATTGTCACCATGACCATAATCAGATCTACGGTGTTATCTTTCCGCACTCGGCAGCTTCGATTCATCGGCTATTCAATGCACGCGTTAATCAGGATATTCCTGTTGATCCCCTTGAAGGCTTACGCCCTGTGTACATTGAGCAATAGCGATTGGCTGTCGCGTAAAAGTGTTCCCCTGCCCAACAGAAGCACAAAGGAAATCACAAGCGCGACGCCGCTTGCCGGAGCAAATGCTGCGGGCAATTCTGGAATTGCGGAGTCACTTCATACTGCAGATCTTTCGCTCACAGCTGGTGAAGTCTGACGGCCTTGCAGCGCCGGGTGACCGAGTAAGTTGTGTCAGTCGACACGTGGTGAAGCTTGTCGAGTTACCTATGGTCAGAACGGGAACTATCTGGAAGCGACACGTGGCATCTTGACGTTAATTCTTTGGCGGAAGCGATACACGCGTCGCTCCGGCCGCGACTTTCCAAAGGTGCCATCTCAAGGCGGTGGCCTGCTCTGAACCAGATTCGTAAGTAAGCTGCCGGTGGCCAATCGGACTCATTCCGCTTGAGATAGACGCATGTCCAATGTAGCAATCGACCTTACCGGCGTAACCAAATTATTCGGAAACAAGCTCGTTGTGGACGGGCTGTCCTTCACCGTTGCATCGGGAGAGTGCTTCGGTCTGCTGGGGCCGAACGGCGCAGGCAAGAGCACGATTGCGCGTATGCTCCTCGGTATGACCCGGCCTGACGCGGGTGATATAACAGTCCTCGGTCTACCAGTGCCGGCACGCAGCCGCTTGGCCCGCAAGGGCATAGGCGTGGTCCCGCAGTTCGACAATCTCGACCTGGAATTTACGGTACGTGAGAACCTGTTGGTGTTCGGGCGCTACTTCGGCATGAGAACAAGAGAGATCAACGCCGTCATCCCACGGCTCCTCGAGTTCGCTCGCCTTGAGAGCAAGGCGGATTCACGTGTCGGCCTGCTATCCGGCGGGATGAAGCGGCGCCTGACGCTGGCACGTGCTCTGATCAACGACCCCCAGTTGCTTGTGATGGATGAGCCCACGACCGGCCTCGACCCGCATGCCCGCCATCTGATCTGGGAGCGACTTCGTTTCCTGCTGGCGAGCGGAAAAACGATCATTTTGACCACCCATTTCATGGAAGAGGCTGAGCGGCTTTGTGATCGGCTGTGTGTTCTCGAGCGGGGACGCAAGATCGCCGAGGGCAGTCCTCATGCGCTGATCGACGAGTACATTGGGTGCAACGTGATCGAGATCTTCGGCGGCAATCCACAGGAGCTGATTTCGCTGATCAGGCCGTACGTTCAGCGTATCGAGGTAAGCGGCGAGACGCTCTTTTGCTATGCGCCTGATCCGGAGGATGTGCGCATCCAGCTTCGCGGTCGAGCGGGTCTGCGTATTCTGGAGCGTCCACCCAGTCTGGAGGACGTTTTCTTGCGGCTAACCGGACGTGAGATGGAGAAGTGAGCAATGGGTGAACGTCTTGCGGCCGCTCTACCCGCCAACGCCTGGAACTGGATCGCGGTGTGGCGCCGCAATCATTTGGCATGGAAGAAGGTGGCATTTGCTTCAATGCTCGGCACCCTTGCTGATCCGATGATTTACCTTTTCGGGCTCGGCACTGGCCTTGGACTGTTGGTAGGCCGCATCGAAGGTGCATCCTACATCGCTTTTCTGGCAGCCGGCATGGTTGCGACAAGCGCGATGACAGCATCGACCTTCGAAACAATTTACGCGGTTTTCGGTCGAATGCGCGATCAGGGCACTTGGGAAGCAATCTTGCACACACAACTTACCCTCGGCGACATCGTTCTCGGTGAATTGACCTGGGCAGCCACAAAGGCCTTTCTGGCCGGTACGACAATTGCGATTGTTGCCGCCGCGCTAGGTTATGCCGCGTGGACGTCGGTTCTCTACGTGCTGCCGGTCATCGCTCTCACCGGGTTCGCCTTTGCGAGCCTGGCCATGCTCGTCATCGCGCTCGCGCCCAGTTATCACTATTTTATTTTCTATCAGACGCTTGTCATCACACCTATGCTGTTCCTTTCGGGCGCGGTTTTTCCAGTCGGCCAATTGCCAGGAGTGTTTCAGCAGATTGCGGCCTTCTCGCCGCTGGCGAATTCTATCGATCTAATCCGTCCGGTGATGCTCGGCCGCCTGGGCGACAATGTAGGGCTGCATATAGGCGCACTTTGCATGTTCGCTGTATTGCCTTTTTTTGTGTCGGCTGGACTGTTTCATCGACGACTAATGCGTTGACGCTTACCTACGCCCATCAACGAGAAGGAGGTCCGCAATGCCGGATTGCAAACTGCCCACAGCGGCCCGGAGGCATGCGTGTGCCAGGAATCGCGAGTGGTACAACAACGCCGAAGCCGGGCGCCACCCAGCCGCTGCAGGCACGCGCCCATCTTCGCGACCACACCTCGGAGTACAGGCTGGGTGGTGAGGCGCGGACCCACCCGGAGCGTTCAAGCGATAGCAGCCAAGCTTCTTGTGCGCGTCCCCAGACCGTCGCGGCCATTATTTAGTTGGATACACATGCAATGACCCACAACGAACCAACTCCTGAGCCTTTTGTGATCCTTGCTATGCCAAGGACCGGAACACACTATTTAGAAGAATTGCTAAACGAGCATCCGACCGTTTTGAGTAACGGTGAGTTGCTAAACGAATATGATCCCAATTGGCCCAGCACGGATCGCCTGCTAGGCACGGATCGCGAGCTTCTTGAGCTTGCCTATGTGCGCTGCCCTATGCGCGACTACAAGAATGTGACGCATCTTGGCTGCAAGATCAATGAACCTCAGTTTCGCGAGCGTCCAGCATTCTTTGCGGAATTAGCTCGTTGGCCAGCACTCAAGGTCATCCTCGTTGTTCGCCGAAACGTATTGGAATCGCTCCGATCCTTTGTGCAGGCCAGGGAAAGCGGTCAGTGGCTGAAGTTCAGCTCGGACAACGATACCGCTCGGCCACCGAGCGTCAGGTTGTCAATCGCTGACTGTGAGGCTTATTTCAAAGCCGCCGACGATTTTCACGCTCGCGTTATGGACTCCTTCACGTCGACCAACCTGCTTGTAATGGAATACGAGAGCCTTCTTCATGAACCTGCCCAATGCTTGGGAGCGGTTTGGGATTTCCTGGGCGTTCCAGCGCTTGAGCCATCAGATAACGCCATCCTGCAGCGCCAGGAAACGCGACCGCTGGATCAAACGGTGGAGAACTTTGACGAGTTGCGGATTCACTTCGCACGCGGACCTTATTCAAGATTTTTTGACCTCGGAGATTCGATGCGCTCCTACGCTTAATCGCTTGTCCCGCGTGCTCTGATGGGCGTGTAGGATATCCTACAGTTTGCGCGCAATCCGTCGCAAAACTGACCAACCAAAGTCACCAAGACGACAGATATCGGCCGGCATTCGATCTGCGGCGAACATCAAAGGCACGGCCGCAAGGCGACCTGGTCAATTCCCTCTCTGGCGAAGCACTTCTTCACGCGATCTTTGGCGAGCCTTGAGTGCAAATTCCGGCAAAGGTGGAGGGTTCCAGTGCGCAACCCGCACCAATCTCGCTGGACGGGACAGGCCTCCAGTTGGCACGGCGCTTGCTCCGAGATGACAGCAGCGCTCGACCGGAGCGCAGCATGGGAGAAGGAGGAGCCCCCACCCCGATCCGGTCAGGGAGAGAGAAACGGTGTTGGTTCCAAAAGTCCCCCGCGCGATCGCAGCGCCCCGCAAGCGCCATTTTGCCCGGACCTACGTGCAGGTGCTTGCCGCCATAGTCCTGGGTGCCGCAATTGGCTATCTCTATCCGGAAACCGGCCAGAGCCTGAAGCCGCTCGGCGATGCCTTCATCAAAGTCGTCAAGATGATTATCGCACCTGTCATCTTCCTGACAATAGCGACCGGCATTGCCGGCATGAGCGATCTGCAGAAGGTCGGCCGAGTTGCCGCCAAGGCGATGGTTTATTTCCTCACCTTCTCGACGCTTGCACTCGTTGTCGGACTGATTGTCGCGAATATCGTTCAGCCTGGCGCCGGCCTCAACATCGATCCGGCCTCGCTCGATGTCCAAGCCGTTAAGGGCTATGTGGCCACGGCTCACGAGCAGTCCGTGACCAGCTTCCTGATGAACATCATCCCGTCAACGATTGCCAGTGCCTTCGCGGAAGGCGACATCCTGCAAGTCTTGTTCTTCTCGGTCCTGTTCGGCATTGCTTTGGCGATGACCGGAGAGACGAGCAGGCCGGTCGTTACCTTTCTCCAGGCGCTTACCGCCCCCATTTTTAAGCTCGTCGGCATTCTGATGAAGGCTGCACCCATCGGCGCCTTCGGCGCAATGGCCTTTACGATCGGCAAATACGGAATCGGTTCGGTGGCCAACCTCGCGATACTGGTCGCGACGTTCTATCTTACCGCCTTCCTCTTCGTGTTCGGGGTTCTCGGCGCGGTCTGCCGCTACAACGGCTTCTCGATCTTTTCTCTTGTCCGCTACATCAAGGACGAACTGCTGCTTGTCCTGGCAACGTCCTCCTCGGAGGCCGCGCTGCCCTCGCTCATGGAGAAGATGGAGAAGGCCGGCGCCGCGCGTTCGG
The DNA here is from genome assembly GCF_004023205.1 of Mesorhizobium sp. M1A.F.Ca.IN.020.03.2.1. Lineage (NCBI taxonomy): Bacteria > Pseudomonadati > Pseudomonadota > Alphaproteobacteria > Hyphomicrobiales > Phyllobacteriaceae > Mesorhizobium > Mesorhizobium sp. M1A.F.Ca.IN.020.03.2.1. The sequence goes on from NZ_RZSV01000122.1 coordinate 8,879, forward strand.
TCGTAAGTCTCGTCATCCCTACTGGATACTCATTCAATCTGGACGGTACCAATATCTACATGACGATCGCCGCCCTCTTCATCGCGCAGGCGACGAACACAGATTTGTCAATTGCCGATCAGATCCTCCTGCTGCTAATTGCGATGCTTTCCTCGAAGGGTGCGGCAGGCGTCACCGGCGCCGGCTTCATCACATTGGCCGCTACTCTCTCTGTCGTGCCGAGTGTTCCCGTTGCCGGAATGGCTCTAATTCTTGGCGTGGACCGCTTCATGTCGGAATGCCGCGCGCTGACGAATTTAGTCGGTAATGCGGTGGCATCGCTCGTTGTCGCTCGCTGGGAAGGCGAATTGGACCAGTCACGGATGGAAGCCGCTTTCCGCGGTTAGGGTTACATCAAACTGGCTCCCCGCAAGCAAAATCGCAACAGCGCGACGTGTAAGTCGCGGCCTTGCCACAACAGTCGAATTGCCAGCCTCCAAAGAGCGCTGGAAATAGAGTACTAACGCAGTGAGTAATACAACACCATGAAGCCCCTAAGCAAACGAACGGTTCACGGAAACTCATCTGGGTGCGCATGGAGCGCTGTTCGTCGAATGCGCTATCAACCGCCGGGTGTGGGAACTATTTCAGCTTGCCGCCCCAAGCCGTCGCGGGAGCGCACCGGATGATGGAGGACCGGCCGATCAGAATCGCTAGGGGAAAGCGCGTCACAATTGCCGATCTCGCCCGCGAAGCCGGAGTCAGCGTAGCAACAGTCGATCGGGTTCTGAACGTCCGCCTTCCGGTGCGAGAGGAGACCGCCCAGCGGGTCCATGCGGCCGCGCACGCGATCGGCTATCATGCTGCCGGTCTCATCAAACAGCGCTTGCAGCAGCACCTGCCGCACTACAAGCTGGGCTTCATCTTGAGAAAACCTACCCACGATTTCTACCAAGATTTCGCTCGCAAGATCGAAGAGTCGGTCAGTATGGCTAAATCCTTCCACGGCCTTCCGATCATCGAGTTCGCGCAGTCACATTTGCCGCGTGACCTGCTCCCGCTTCTTAAGGACCTTGGGAGCCGCTGCCAGGCGATCGCCATGGTGGCGGCCGATCACCCGAAAATCACAGCATCAGTCGAGGAGCTCAAGGCGAAAGGTATCCCGGTATTTTCGCTGCTATCCGACTTCGCCGATGGCGTGCGCGAGGGCTACATCGGCCTCAACAACAGCAAGGTCGGACGGACTGCCGCTTGGGTGTTTTCCAAGACCGCAAAACGGCCCGGCAAGGTGGCGGTGTTTGTCGGAAGCCATCGCTTCCAGGCGCATGCGACGCGGGAAACGGCCTTTCGTGCGTATTTTCGTGAGAACGCGCCAAAATTCGAGGTGCTTGATGCGCTCGTGAACCTTGATGAACGGCAGCTCACTTACGAAAAATTGCTGGATCTTATGCAGCGGGAACCAGAGCTCGTCGGCTTCTATATGGCCGGCGGGGGGATAGAGGGGGCAATTTCCGCGCTCCGAGAAGAGGGGAGCGGTCAGGATCTCGTCGCGATCGTGAGTGAAATGACGCCGCAGTCACGTGGGGCGCTTGCGGATGACATCTTGACGATGGCGGTCGGCACGCCAATGCGCCGACTTTGCCAGGAGCTGATAATGGCAATGGAGCGGGCCATCAAAGCCGGCGTCGCGGAGAGCCCGGGGCAGACATTTCTGCCGTTCGACATTTATCTTCCGGAAAATATTTGAGCTTGATGGATTTCTATCATGAGCGCCCATTTTCCTTTCACCGATGAAAGGAAAGCTCGATTGACTCGGCCGTCTCTGTCCGATCTGTGAACCGGCGTGGTTCCGTCTTGAAAGAAGCCGGATGCCGAAATGGCAGCCGCGCTTCATGGAAGGAAAGTCAAGCAATGCGCCAGGTATCGCCCCGCTTTGCACTCGATCACATGGCGGCGCCCCGCCTTGACGTCAGTGCGCTTTTCGCGCTTGCCCGTGACCAAGGCCTGACCGACGTCCAAATCCGTTACCCTCATTTCAGCAATCCTGTCGCACGCGGCATTCCGGCTGCGGACGTCCGGTTTGCCGCTACCGAAGCGGGCGTCACGATCATCTCTGTCAACGCCTTGCAGCGGTTCAACGACTGGACTCCAACGCGTCAGGCCGAGGCAAGCAACCTCGCCGATTATGCGACGGCGTGCGGGGCGGAGACGCTCGTGTTGGTGCCGGCCAACCGCAGCTCGTGGCCCACCAATAGCGAGCGCCAGGACAATCTTCGTTTCGCTCTAAACGAGATCAAGCCAATCCTCCAGTCGCGGGGTCTGATCGGTCTCATCGAGCCGCTGGGTTTCCGAACCTGCTCGCTTCGATCAAAGAAGGAAGCGGCCGAGGCCGTTGCCGCGGTTGATGGCCAGTCCGTCTTTCGCCTCGTGCACGACACGTTCCACCACACCCTGGCCGGGGAGACATGCCTGTTCTGCGAGCTTACCGGCCTGGTGCACATTTCAAGCGTAAACGACCCGACCTTCTGGATTTACCCCGATCGCTTTCTTGCAGGTTCCGACAATGGCAGCCAGATTCAGGCGCTGCTGGATGGCGGCTACGCGGGACCTTTCTCGTTCGAGCTGGTCGAGGAAGTCCATTCTCTGGACGATCTCGCAGGCGCACTTGCCGCCAGCATCGACTTTATCCGGCGAGGGCTATTGTCGTCAGAGTAGATGGTGACAGGAGTAGTGACTATAGGTGCGCCTGAATTTTCCGTGGGTTCACAGCGGGACAGCCATCCGAGATGCCTCTTGCATCATTATCTCCCGCATCCAGATGCTTGCCGGATCGCTATTGTGGAGGGCCGGCCATTGGAGGGTCTCGGTGAATGTGGGAAATGGCAGCGGAAGTTCGATAACCCGCAGGGGGAACGTTTTTTCGAAATGCCTGACCAGCCGCAAGGGCATGGTCGCTATACGAGCTGTGCCGGACACCATAGGTGGAATCATGCTGAAGCCCTGCACGGCGACCTCGACACGTCTCTTAAGGCCATGCTCAAGCAAAAACCATTCCTCGATAGACGGCTTCATCGTACGCCCGAACCTGACCGCGACGTGCCTCATCGACATGTATCTCTCGAATGTAAGCTGCTGTGGCAGCTGCTTGTTTGTGGGACAGCCTACGCACACGAGCTTCTCGTCAAACAGCGGAACGCTTGAATGCACACTCGACGTGAACATATCCGGTAGAATTAGAAAATCGACGTCACCGCGCCGGAGAAGCTCATCGGGGCTATCGTCGACAGGCAGCAGTTCGAAGCTGACGGCGGGGGCTTCCCGTGCAATACGCTCCACAAGCTTTTCGAAAAACACGAGCGTGACGAAATCGGAAAGAATGATCCTGAAGAGGCGATCGGCTCGAGCTGGGTCAAACGGATCCGAAGAAATAATCGAGCACTGGATGTGCTGGAGAGCGTCGCGAACTGCGGGGGCAAATGCTGCCGCACGCGGGGTTAGAAATCGTTCGCGACCTCTTATCGTAAACAGTTCATCGCGGAAATAATCGCGCAGTCGGGCGACGGCCGCACTCATGGCGGGCTGACTCAGGTTGATCCTGCGTGCCGCCGCCGAGAGATTACGCTCCGTCAGGAGTGCGTCGAGCACAACGAGGAGATTTAGATCAAGTCCTTTGAAACGCATGTCATCAGCCATCCATGGGATGGATGCCTTTAACCGAAACAAACGACTTTAACAATTTAGCATTCTTGCAATCTTTTGTCGCAAAAAGTTTATGATGGATGACGTTAAGGTCCGACATATGAGCCGCGTGATCTGCCGAAGCGAGCAATCGTACGTACTGTGCAGGTCAGAGATTAGCGGTTTGAAATGCCGGGCCGATGGCGCCGGGCTATCAACCAGCGTCTTCGGCGGCCCCGACCTAGCTAGGCGTGGAACCTAATAGGGTGCACCCTTCCAGTCCGAGGCGACTGATGGGCGGTTTGATCCTAAGCTGCCGTGAGGCCTGTGTTGTATCGGCGAGGCCAATGCAGCAGTTCGGCAGCGTCTTTGAGAGCTGTTGTAGGCTCGGCCTAAGCCCATTGGCGCAAGCCTGTCTGAACGAAGCGCTTGGCCTTGCTGTTATCCGGTGGTGATCTGTGGTGCCTTTTCGTCCTGCTGTTCTTGTTTTGGAACGCCCTTATGGTGAGCCCATCCGGGAAGTGGGGCACCGGGAGCACGAAGGTGCAGGCAGGCCGTCAATAGACCGTGGGCTGAGAGCCCGAGCTCGTTACATGGCCGCCCCTCGCGACTTTCCCGGAGGCGCTGCGAGCGCGGATCAGTAGATGTCGTGTTACCCGCCAGCTCCCGTCTTTGACCGAGCCAAGAAGGAGGAACGGGCATGCGCATCATCGGACTGGATATTCACCGCGCCTTCGCCGAAGCAGTGGCATGGGAGGATGGCAGGCTCAGGCGACTCGGCCGCGTCGACATGCCGCGCGATCTGCTGGCGGCGTTCGCCGCGAAGCTGTCGCCGAACGATGTCGGGGTGATCGAGGCCACCGGCAACGCGACGTCCGCTGCAGCTGTGGTTGCGCCGCATGTGAAGAAGGTGGGGATCGGCAACCCGAAACAGGTGCGTATCATTGCCTATGCCAAGATCAAAACGACGATCGACGCCGACGTTCTTGCGCAGCTCTATGCCAGCGGCTTCTTGCCAGAAGTCTGGATTGCGGACGAGCCGACGCAGGCTCTGCGTCGACAGGTGACACGGCGCAATCAGATTGTCCGACAGAGATCTCGATTGAAGACCGTCATCCAGTCGATCCTTCATAGCCACCTGATCCCGTCCTGCCCGCATGCCGACCTGTGCGGCGCCAAGGGTCGGACCTGGTTAATCGAGCAGGTCGTACCGCAGGACGAGCGCCTCGCGATCGATCGGCATCTGCGCGAGTTCGACCGATTGGGCGAAGACCTCCAGGTCATCGAACGCGATCTTGCCCGCTCGGCTCTCGAGGATGAAGGCGTGAAGCGGCTGATGACCATTCCCGGCGTCGACATCACCGTCGCGCTGGCGATGAAGGCGGCGATCGGCGACGTGTCGCGCTTCGACGATCCGCAGAAGCTCGTGACCTATCTCGGGTTGAACCCAAGCGTCCGACAGTCCGGCCAGGTCCGGCCTACCATGGGCGGATCACCAAGCAGGGCCGTGGTCATGCGCGCGGCATGCTCGTCGAGGCGGCCTGGGCGGCCGCTCGTGCTCCCGGACCGTTGCGAGCCTTCTCCCTGCGGCGTGCGAGCCCGGCGCGGACAGCATGTCGCGGCCGTGGCAACCGCACGCAAACTCTCTGTCGTGATCTGGCATCTGTTGATGAAGGGCGAGAGTTACGCGTGGGCTCGACCCTCCCTGCATGCCAAGAAGCTTGCGCGATGTGGAACTCAAGGCCGGGAGCAAGGCTGTGCGCGGCCAAAAGGGAGCCGCGCACGCCTACAACATAAAGAGCCACCGGGAAGAAGAGCGCCGCTGGGTGGAGCAGGCCGAGGGCGCCTATGCACGCCTCGCCGCCGGTTGGAACCCACGAGGTCCGAAGAGGGTAGGCACGGATGCCGCAAACGAGGCGCGACGATAGAAGCTGCGCGGCAGGGCTCTCATCTCGGACCCTGCTCTTCGCCACGCGGTCGTCCGTGCGCGACAGGAGAATAGCGCAGTCAAAAAGGCTCTTGTCGATCACATCAGTGGTCTTGGGCGCTGTACGGCCGGGTGAAGACTTTGCAGGTGGCCCGGAAAGCGTTTGACCTGTAGCGAAGCAATTGTCGTCATTACGCGCTCGACCCGGGCGCCCAGCTTGGCATAAGAGCTACGTGGCCTCAGGAAGCGTCGTCAATGCAGACCATGGACGAATTCCCAGCCGATGCCGAGATGCCGGTCGACCGTGCCTGTCGCCGCCCGGTGATGCGATGCCCCCGAGCGCATGAGTTCGCCCCGGATGCTCCCGGTCACGACGCACGGGTTCGGGTTCCAAGGCGCTCAGTTTGTTCGCGCCTAATCGGTGTAGGACGCGGCAGAAATACGAGCGTGACGAAATCGGAAAGAATGATCCTGAAGCGGCGATTCGGTAGAGCCGGGTCAAACTATCCGACGAAATAAACGAGCACTGGATGGGCAGGAGAGCGTCGCGAACTGGAGGGCAAGAGCTCCCGGACGCAGCGTTAAGTTTGAATACCTCCGCGGATATGGTCGCGAGCTCATCGCGCAAATAATCGAGCAGCCGAGCGCCGGCCGCACTCATGACCGGCTGGGCTCGGTTAATCTTGCATGCCGCGCCCATGAGGTTGCGCTCTGTCGGGAGTGCGTCGAGCACAACGAGGAGATGTAGTTCACGACCTTTGAAACGCGTGGTCAACTATCCAAAGTGTGGATGCCTTTCATCGAAACAAACGATTTCATCAATGTTGTGGAATCCTGCATGGGCAGAAGCACCTGACGGACACCGATGCCCCACTGCCTCATGGCGTGGCGAGCGTCTTAAGAAACCGCCCGAAAGGAGATTTTTCATGCGCTCTACCGGGCAGTGGAGTGTTGGGAAAGGGAGTTGCAACTGACCGGCCATGTCAAACTGTCCGACTTCTTCCGAGCCTATGGACAGACTGGGAGACGCGCACGGTGTAGCGGCTCACATCGTCATACTGCACCTACGCCACACACCGGCCGGACCTGATCCGGCTTTATGAGCATTGGGCTTTGTCAGTCGCACAAGCGTGGTGGCTATTTTCGCGAGGCGGCGCGCCTCAGGAACTGAGCCGCGTCCAGGTCGAAACGCGGGAAAGAAAGACAGGAAACAGAATGGCCGATCAATTCGCAACGGACGTCATTGCCCTGATCAAGAAACGCGCCGAGTCGGAGAGCGGTGAGGGAATGCCTGCGTCATTCGTCGGCGAGATAACAATCGCCACGGAACTGGACGCGCTCGGGTTCGATTCGCTGGGTTTGGCGGACGTCCTCTGGGATGTGGAACAGGCCTACGGCATCAAGATCGATATGAACACGGCCGATGCCTGGTCCAATCTCAAGAATGTCGGCGACGTCGTGGACGCCGTCCGCGGCTTGCTTGCGAAGGAGGCTTGAATGGACAGGCGCGTCGTTATCACCGGAGTGGGCGGCCTGTGCGGACTGGGCACTGACGCCGCCTCTATGTGGAAAGAGATGCGCGAAGGCCGCTCCGCCATCGGCCCGCTCGCCAATTCCGAGCTTCATGACCTGGAGGGCATGACCGGCGCTGAGATCAAGGCGCTGCCCGAGCACGACATCAACCGGGGGCATCTCATCTCCATGGACCGCTTCAGCTTGCTCGCCGTGCTTGCAGCGCGCGAAGCCATGCGGCAGGCCGGACTTTCCTGCGACGAAGGGAATGCCCATCGCTTCGGCGCGACAGTGGGCGTTGGATTTACCGGTTCATACGCAACAGAACAAACTTACCGCTCACTGCTTTTGGGTAGCGCAATCCGTGCTGAACTCTTCACTGGAGTAAAGGTGATGCCCAGCGCCGCTTCCGTCCATCTTAGCTTGCGCCTCGGCTTGCGCGGGCCGGTGTTCGGGGTGACCTCCGCATGTGCCTCGGCCAACCATGCGATCGCCTCGGCGGTGGATCAGATCAAGCTG
>NZ_RZSV01000123.1:0-16442 GCF_004023205.1 Mesorhizobium sp. M1A.F.Ca.IN.020.03.2.1
GTCTGGAAGCGTTGGCGCAGGTGTCCGGCCATTATCCCGGCCGGCTCGAGGTCATTCCCGGCGATGCGCTGAAGACGGATTTTGCCGCGCTTGGCGGCACGGCGGGCGGCGGCCCGGTGAAGATCGCCGCCAACCTGCCCTACAACATCGGTACGGAGCTTCTGATCCGCTGGCTGACAACGGTCGATTGGCCGCCCTTCTATCAATCGATGACGCTGATGTTCCAGCGCGAGGTGGCCGAGCGCATCACAGCAAGCCCGGGCAGCGACGCCTATGGCCGGCTCGGCGTGCTTGCCGGCTGGCGCACCGAGGCAAAGATCGCCTTCGACGTGCCGCCGCAGGCTTTCACTCCGCCGCCGAAGGTCACGTCCTCGGTGGTGCATCTGGTGCCGCGTCCATCTCCCCTGCCCACCGACGGCAAGAGGCTGGGCCGCATCACCGAAGCCGCCTTCGGCCAGCGCCGCAAGATGCTGCGGCAAAGCGTGAAGAGCTTGGGCGGAGAGGCCCTGCTCACCCGCGCCGGCATCGACCCGACGCGCCGGGCCGAGACGCTGAGTGTCGAAGAGTTCGTAAGGTTGACGAACGCGCTGTAGCCCGCCGGCCTTCTTCTCCCCTTGTGGGAGAAGGGGAGGCACTGCCTCTCACTCCGTCTTCTCGTCCAGCAAGCCCGAGATGAAATCGAACAGGCCCGGCCGACGGTCGCGGCGCAGGCGCTCGGCTGTAACGATTGCACGCACCTCGGCAAAGGCGCGGTCGAGATCGTCGTTGACGATGACGAAGTCATATTCCTTCCAGTGCTCGATCTCGACGCGGGCATTCTTCAGCCTGGTCTCGATGACCTGCTCCTGGTCCTCGGCGCGGCGCTTCAGGCGCGCCTTCAACTCCTTCATCGAAGGGGGCAGGATGAAGATCGAGACAATGTCGGCGCGCATCTTCTCCTTGAGCTGCTGGGCGCCCTGCCAGTCGATGTCGAACAGCATGTCGCGGCCTTCGGCAAGTGCTGCCTCGGCCGGCTCGCGCGGCGTCGCATAGAAATTGCCGTGCACCTCGGCCCATTCGAGCAGCGCGTCGGAATCGCGCAGCCGTTCGAACTCGCGCATGGTGCGGAAAAGATAATGGACGCCCTCGATCTCCGAGCCGCGACGCGGCCTGGTGGTGACGGAGACCGACAGCTCCAGGCTCGAATCGCTTTCCAGAAGATTGCGCGCGATCGTCGACTTGCCGGCGCCCGACGGCGACGACAGCACCAGCATCAGCCCGCGGCGGCGGATGCGGGACCCCAGATCCCTGGCGGCCGTAGGCTCCTTGGCAACCATCCCCGTCACTCCAGATTCTGAACCTGCTCGCGAAACTGGTCGACCACCGCCTTGAGCTCCAGCCCGATCGCGGTAACCGCGGCGGCATTCGACTTGGAACACAAGGTATTCGATTCGCGATTGAATTCCTGCGCCAGAAAATCGAGCTTGCGGCCGACGGCGCCGCCGCTGGAAAGCAGCGTGCGGCCTGATGCGACATGCGTCTTCAGCCGGTCGATCTCCTCGCGGATATCGGCCTTGGTGGCGAGGAAGGCCGCTTCCTGGTGCAGACGGACCGCGTCGAGATTGGCCGACGCATCCATCAGCAGGCGGACCTGTTCGGTGATGCGCTCGCGGATCGCCGCCGGCTCGCGCGACGGGTCGGCCTCGGCCTTCAGCGTCAGCGCCTCGATGGCGTCGATATGGCCGGACAACAACTGGCGCAGCGCGGCACCTTCGCTCTGCCTTGCCTGCTCCAATCCGGCCAGCGCCATGTCCAGCGCCGACAGGATCGTCGCGTCGAGGGCGGCGCGCTCCTCCTCGGTCTCGACCGTCTCCAGGATGTCGAGCACGCCGCGCAGCGCCAGCAGACCGTCAGCCGTCGCCGGCGCGGTGCCGAACTGCTCCTGGAGGCGCTTGGCCAGTCCCGCCAGGTCCTTCAGGAACGCCTCGTTGACCACCGGCTGCGCCTGCTGGGCGGCGGCGCGCGCGACAGTCAGCGTTGCCTGGAAATTGCCGCGCGCGAAGCGCTTCTGCACGGTCTGCCTTACAGCGGGCTCCAGCCGGTCGAAACCCTGCGGCAGCCTCAGCCTGACCTCGACGCTCTTGCCGTTGACCGATTTGACTTCCCAGGCGATCGACGTGCCGTCGAGCTCAGCGACGGCTCGCGCGAAACCGGTCATGCTCTGCACGTTCATGATGCGTGTCACCCCTTGACGCAGGCCCGGCGCGATTGCCCGAGCATGCGCCCCTAGCAAGACGCCGGACCTCTGGCCAGCGTCGGATGTCCCCTCAAAACATGAATACGGCCCGGCGTCAAAGGAGGCGGGCCAGATCCGGCAATCACCGCGGCCTACTGGGCCGCGTCGCCATTCTCGCCGCTGGCGCCTGCACTGGCACCGTCGTCGGGAGTGGCCGGCGCCGTCGTCTGGCCGGAGGCCTTGGCTGCCGCATCGGCCTGCTTCTTCTGCACCGCCCGATAGCGGGCGACGTTCTGGTTGTGCTCTTCCAGCGTCGCGGCAAAGACATGGCCGCCATTGCCGTCGGCGACGAAATAAAGGTCGTCGGTCTTCGACGGATTGGCCACCGCCTCGAGTGCGGCGCGGCCCGGATTGGCGATCGGCGTCGGCGGCAGGCCCTTGATCAGATAGGTGTTATACGGCGTCTGCTTCTCGATGTCGGACTGATAGATCGGCCTGTCGGCCGGTTTGCCCTTGCCGCCGAACAGGCCGTAGATGATGGTCGGATCCGACTGCAGCCGCATGCCCTTGGCGAGCCGGTTGAGGAAGACCGCGGCCACGCGCGAGCGCTCGTCGCCCCTGCCCGTCTCCTTCTCGACGATCGAGGCCAGGATGACGAAGTCCTCCATATTGGCGATCGGCAGGTCGGGCGCGCGATGCGCCCAGACGTCCTCGACCAGCTTCTTTTGGTCGGCGACCAGCTTTTCGACCATCTGCTGCCGGGTGGCGCCGCGCGTGAAGCGCAGCGTGTCGGTCGCGATGCTGCCCTCGGGCGGCATGGCCGACGGCATGTCGCCGGTCAGCGCCTCCTGCTCGGCCACGCGCTGCAGCGCCTGCTCAACCGTGAGCCCCTCTGGGATGGTCAGCGAATACATCACCGACTTGCCGCTCTTGAACAGCTCCATGATGTCGCGCATCGAGGCACGCGGCTTGATGGCGTATTCGCCGGCCTTCAGCGCGGAATCGTTGCCGGTGGCACGCACCCCCAGCCTGAAGATGCGCGCATCGCTGACCAGGCCGCGCCGCTCCAGCTGGTCGGCGATCTCCTGAACGCCGGTGTTCGGCTTGACCATGAAGGTGTCGCCATTGGCGGACGGGCCCGGCTCAATGAAGGCCTGCATGCCGAAATAGAGTGCGGCACCCGAGGCAAGCACGACCAGGATGACCAACGAAAGGAAGAAATTCAGGAATACGACGACCTGGCTGCGCGACGCGCGCGAGCGTTTTGACGGCGGCGGCGTGCCGGCCTCGGGGCGCAGCGCCTCGGCGGCTGTCTTGGGCACGATCGGTCCTTGCGCCTGACGCTGTCCGAATTCTCCACCGCCGCCCGGATTTGTATTCATGGCGCCCTACCGTCTGATCTTGCAACGAATCCCCTAGCCGAAGTGTAGGGGCAAATTTGGCAAAAATGACGGCAGGCGGCGGACCTGCCGGTAGGCTGAATGTTCAGCCATCGTAACGTTGGAAGACGAGCGAGGCGTTGGTGCCGCCGAAGCCGAAGGAGTTCGACAGCGCCACATCGATCTGGCGCTGGCGCGGCTTGTTCGGCACGAGATCGATCGCCGTCTCGCGTTCCGGATTGTCGAGGTTGATGGTGGCGGGGGCAATGTTGTCGCGGATTGCGAGGATCGAGAAGATCGCTTCCGCGGCGCCCGCAGCGCCCAGCAGATGACCGATCGACGACTTGGTGGACGACATCGAGATCTTGGAAGCGGCATTGCCGACCAGCCGCTCCACGGCGCCGAGCTCGATCGTGTCGGCCATGGTCGAGGTGCCGTGCGCATTGATGTAGTCGATGTCGGCGGGCGAGAGCTTCGCCCGATTCAGCGCCGCCGTCATGCAGCGGAAGGCGCCGTCGCCGTCCTCGGCCGGGGCGGTGATGTGATAGGCATCGCCGGTCAGGCCGTAGCCGGTGACCTCGGCATAGATCTTGGCGCCGCGCGCCTTGGCGTGCTCGAGCTCCTCGAGGACGACGACGCCGGCGCCCTCGCCCATGACGAAGCCGTCGCGGTCGCGGTCATAGGGGCGCGAAGCGATCTCGGGCGCATCGTTGCGCTCGGTGGAGAGCGCGCGGCACGCGGCGAAACCTGCCATCGAAAGCCGGGTGATCGGCGCTTCGGCGCCGCCGGCCACCATGACGTCGGCATCGCCCCAGATGATCAGCCGCGCGGCATCGCCGATGGCGTGCGCGCCCGTCGAGCAGGCGGTGACGACAGCATGGTTCGGGCCTTTCAGCCCGTGCCGGATGGAAACCTGGCCGGAGACCAGGTTGATGATCTGTCCGGGGATGAAGAACGGGCTGATGCGGCGCGGGCCGCGCTCCTTCAGGATCATCGCGTTCTCGGCGATGCCGTCGATGCCGCCGATGCCCGAACCGATCAGCACACCGGTGGCGCACTGGTCCTCATGCGTCTCGGGCTTCCAGCCGGAATCGGCCAGCGCCTCGTCGGCCGCCGCGATGCCGTAGAGGATGAAGTCGCCGATCTTGCGCAGTTCCTTCGGCTCGAGCACGGCCTCGGGATTGAAGGTGCCGTTCGAGCCGTCGCCGCCTGGAATGACGTGGGCGATCTTGCAGGCAAGGTCGTCCACCTCGAATTCGGTGATGCGGCAGGCGGCGCTGCGGCCGGAAAGCAGTTCCTTCCAGCTGTGCTCGACACCCATGCCGAACGGCGAAAGCAGGCCAAGGCCCGTGACGACGACTCGCCTCATCGCAGGTCCTCCCCGGCGATACCCGCGGAACGCCTCAGGCCGAGGCCTTGTCGATATACTTCACGGCATCGCCGACAGTCAGGATGGTCTCGGCGGCGTCGTCTGGAATCTCGACGCCGAACTCTTCTTCGAACGCCATCACGAGTTCGACCGTATCGAGGCTGTCCGCGCCCAGATCGTCGATGAAGCTCGCCTGCTCCGTCACTTTGTCGGCATCGACGCCGAGATGCTCGATGACGATCTTCTTGACGCGCTCTGCGGTGTCACTCATTTGGGGCCTCGTCTTACGTTGTGTTGTCTTCGTTAGCGGGCGGAATGCCGCTAATCAAGCTGAAAGATGGTCTTGTGGGAAACGCAACGCCACAGGACCGGTTTTTGCCCGAACCGCCGGGTTGCCGGCCGCATTACACGAAAAACAGCGGGCGTCCAAGCCGAAATGGCTGTTTTCACAGGCGCCCGGGGCTCGGTCGCCCAGGTGTGTGAGATTCAGCTCAAGCCGAGCCGAAAATGGCGGCTTTCGAGGGCCGGAGCGGAAGCGCAGGAAGCCGCCGTTTGCAGGCCGGCATCACCTGAATCTCAAATACCCTAGATCATCGCCATGCCGCCATTCACGTGGATGGTCTGGCCGGTGACATAAGCCGCCTCATTGGAAGCGAGATAGGCGACGGCCGAGGCAACTTCGGCGCTGGTGCCCATCCGCCGCGTCGGAATCGCCGCCATGATGGTCTCTTTCTGCTTGTCGTTGAGCTTGTCGGTCATGGCCGATTCGATGAAGCCCGGGGCGACGCAGTTGACGGTGATGTTGCGGGTGGCGATCTCCTGCGCCAGCGACTTGGAAAAGCCGATCATGCCGGCCTTGGAGGCGCAGTAATTGGTCTGGCCGGGATTGCCGGTGACGCCGACCACCGAGGTGATGTTGATGATGCGGCCATGGCGGCGGCGCATCATCGGATGGGTGAGTTCACGAGTGAGCCGGAACACGGCGGTCAGGTTCACCTCGAGCACGGAATCCCAGTCGGCGTCCGACATGCGCACGAACAGGCCGTCGTTGGTGATGCCGGCATTGTTGACCAGGATGTCGACGCCTTCGAGATCGGCCTCCGCCTTCTGGCCGAGCGCCTTGACCGCGTCGCGGTTGGTCAGATCCGCCGGGAAGAGCTTTACGCGGTCGCCGAGCTCGTCGGCCAGCGTTTCCAGCTTCTCGACGCGGGTGCCGTGCAGGCCGACGATCGCGCCCTGGCTGTGCAGCACCCTGGCGATCGCCTCGCCGATGCCTCCCGATGCACCGGTGACGAGCGCCTTACGGCCGGTCAGTTCGAACATTGCTTCAACCTCATTCTTCCGGACGCCCCGCGAGCGACCCTCGTTCCGCATTTTGTCATGTTGTCCAGGCCATATCAGAAGTTCTCGGCGCTCACGACCGATTCTTCACAAAGCCTGATCTGCTCCAGCACTTCCGCAGCCAGGTAATAGTCCTCGAGATCTTCGAGTCCACGCTCAACGAAGTCACGCAGGTATTCGGCTTTGCTTCGACCAGTCATCGCCACGAGATCGTCGAGGCGATGCTCGACTTCGGGAGAAAGACGGATGGAAGTAGGAATGCCGCACCTGCCAGCAAGAGTTCCCTGTTTATGCTAAAGTTGCCAGCGCCGCCTCGACTTCCGCCGCCGTGCCGATGGCGCCGGTCGCGATATCGCGGTTGATGCGTCGCGCCAAGCCGGACAGCACCTTGCCGGCGCCAACTTCGTAAAGCGTCGCGACACCTTTGGCGCCGAACCATTCCACCGTCTCGCGCCAGCGCACGCGGGCAACGACCTGCTCGACCAAGCGGCGGGCGATCTCGTCCGGGTCGCTGGTCGGCGTGACCGAAACATTTGAGACGATGGGAACCACTGGCGCGCTTTTCGCGACCCCGGCCAGCGCCTCGCGCATGATATCGGCGGCCGGCATCATCAATGCCGAGTGAAAAGGTGCCGAGACCTGCAGCATCAACGCCCGCTTGGCACCCCTTTCGGTGCAGAGCTTCGCCGCCAGTTCGACGGCCGCCTTGGCGCCGGAAATCACCAGTTGGCCACCGCCATTGTCGTTGGCGATCTGACAGACAGAGCCTTGTGCCGCTTCGGCGCAGGCGGCTTCCACATCAGCCTGCTCCAGCCCGATGATGGCAGCCATGGCGCCCTCGCCCGCCGGCACCGCCGCCTGCATGGCGTTGCCGCGGGTGCGCAGCAGTCGCGCGGCATCGGCCACCGAAACGAAGCCGGCTGCGGCAAGCGCCGAATATTCGCCGAGGGAATGGCCTGCGACATAAGCCACCTTGTCCTTCAGCGAAAAACCGCGCGATTCCAGCGCCCTTACCGCCGCCAGCGACACCGCCATCAGCGCCGGCTGGGCATTGGCCGTCAGCGTCAGCGTTTCCTCCGGCCCTTCCCAGATCAGCTTCGACAGTTTTTCGCCGAGCGCCTCATCGACTTCCTCGAAGACATGGCGCGCCTCGGGAAAGGCATCGGCGAGGTCCTTGCCCATTCCGACGCCCTGGCTGCCCTGTCCCGGAAAGGTGAATGCGACGGCCATGTTAGCGTCTCCAGCGGCTGGTTTTTCCCTGCCTCTGGCGCAAGGCGGACGGCCAAGTCAAGCCCGCAAGCACCAGTTCAGCGGCTGTTCCAGCCGGGAGAACGGCCGAGTTCCCTGTTCTGAAAGGCTTTTTGGCGATCACACCTGATGAAAACCGCTCACGAATCGTTTGCTGGCTCTTCTTATTTCCGCCACAGGCGCTAGCTTTGTGTGACATTTCGATGACAGTGGCGTGACGCGAGTAAAAGACGCGTGACATGGGCCGGGGAAGCAAAGTGGCTAGGATCAGGAAAGGCGCGGCCAAACCCGCGCCGCAATTTTTGGAAGACGATCCGTCCACCGGCTATCTGCCGGGGCGCAGATGGCCGATTGTCCGCTACGGCCTGGCGACGCTGCTTGCCTCCGCCCTTCTGGTGTTCGCCATCGAATGGATCGTGCGCGGCGACTTCTTCGGCACCGTCGACTTCTTCCTGCAGCCCTTCAAGCCCGGCTGGACCACCATCATCGTCTTTTCGCTGGTGCTGATCGGGCTCGACGCCATTCTCGGCCGCAGCCATCAAAGCCTGATGATCGTCGCGCCGGTGACATTGGCATTGGCCTTTGTCGGTCACCAGAAATCGCACTATCTGGGCGATCCGCTCTACCCGACCGATTTCCTCTATGCCCGCCAGATCATGGCGCTGATGCCGCTTCTGGTGCGCGAGCGCCCCTGGACGGCCGTGCTGCTTGCGGCGGCGATCGTCGCCAGCCTCGCGCTGCTCGTCTATGGCTGGCGGCTCTGGCGCCGGCGTGTGCCGATCCTCAGCCGCAAGGGACGGCTGGCGCGCTTGACGCTTGCCGTGCCGCTGCTCGCCTTCTTCGTCTCGATCATGGACTACGCCACCTTCTCGTGGACGCGCGACAGGCTGCAGATCATCCCGATCATGTGGGACCAGAAGGAGAACTATGCCTCCAACGGCTTCGCGCTCGCCTTCGCGCTCAACGTGCCGATGGCGCATGTCTCGGCCCCGCCCGGCTATTCCGAGAAGACGATGGATGCGATCGCGCGTCCCGGGGTTGCCGCCTCGGTGCCCGACCAGAAGCCCGATATCATCGTGGTGATGAGCGAATCCTTCTGGGATCCGACGGAGCTCCCCGGCGTCAGCATCAAGCCCGATCCGATCCCGACGGTGCGCGCGCTGCGCTCGGGCTCGATGTTCTCGCCGGAATTCGGCGGCATGACCGCCAATATCGAGTTCGAGGCGCTGACCGGCTTCTCCAACGCCTTCCTGCCGGCGGGCTCGATTCCCTATCAGCAATATGTGCGCACGCCGACGCCGTCGCTGGCGACTTTCCTGAAGAGCGAAGGCTATAGGGCGCGCGCCATCCACCCGGGCACCAACTGGTTCTGGAACCGGGGCGCAGTCTACGCCGATTTCGGCTTCAGCGACTTCCGCTCGGAAGAGACGCTGCCGCCGATGGAGAAGCGCGGGCCGCTGGCCTCCGACGCGGCCATGACCGACGAGATCATGCGCGAGGCCGATGCCAGCGACGGGCCGGTATTCCTGTTCGCGGTCAGCCTGCAGAACCACGGGCCCTACGAGCCCTACCGCTATTACAATCCGACACATAGCGTCGACGCGCCGATCAGCACCTGGGCGCGGGAATCGCTGCTCTCCTACGCCGAAGGGTCGGCCGACGCCGATCGCGGCCTGCAGCGCCTGATCGACTGGGCGAAGAAGCGCGAGCGGCCGACCATCATCGCCTTCTTCGGCGACCACTTGCCGCCGCTCGGCCCCGTCTATGTCGAGACCGGCTTCCTCAAGGACAATGTCGCGCCGCGCAAGGAGCCGACGCCCGAGGCGGCGCTCGAGCATCACGACACGCCGCTGATCATCTGGTCGAACCGCTCCGGTCCGGTCGAGAATCTGGGCTCGGTGAGCCCCGCCTTCCTGCCCTATCATATCCTTACCACGGCCGGGATCACCCACCCCTATTACACCGGCTTCCTCGGCGCGCTGCGCGAGCACTACCGGGTGGTTGACCGCAACCTTTTGCTGTCGCCCTCCGGCGAGGCGACGCCCGACTGGGCGCGGCAGAAAAAGATCGATCCGAAGATCAACGATTTCCGGCTGATCCAGTACGATATGATGTTCGGCAAGCGCCGGGTCGCGCCCGACTTCTTCCCCGAGACGGTAGTCCCGCTCGTCGCGCATATGAGCTGAGTGGATCGCCTTCCGACGAAATGGCTGACCTGCGGCCGGCGGGTCAGCCAATTCCCACAAGCGCCGCCAGTCCTGCGACACTGCGGAGCCGCCGACCCTCTCTCCCGCCCTTGCCTTCCTCACGAATTGCTGTATAGACGCCGGCAATCTGCCGGTCCTTGCTGGGGGCTGAACGGAGGGCCGTGGCCTTAGAGGGCCACGTCATGAAGCCAGAAGCGCTTTGGGCCTCCCGTGTCTCCGCTCTCGACCGTCTCGTGATGCTCCTTTCTTCCCCGCTCCTTCGCGAACGGGTCAGACAAGTTGCAGAGGCTTAGCCGCGAGGGCCGGTGAGAGAAACGAAGAAAGGCAGAAAAACATAATGGCTCTTTACGAACATGTGTTTCTTGCCCGGCAGGACCTGTCGCAGCAGCAGGTTGATGCGCTTGTCGAACAGTACAAGGGCGTCATCGCCGCCAATGGCGGATCGGTCGGCCGGATCGAGAACTGGGGACTGAAGTCCCTCACCTACCGGGTCAAGAAGAACCGGAAGGCTTACTACACGCTGATGGACATCAACTGCCCGCCGGCCGCGCTCAACGAAATGGAGCGCCAGATGGGCCTGTCGGAAGACGTGCTGCGCTTCCTCACCATCAAGGTCGAGGCGCACGAGGAAGGCCCCTCGGCGATGATGCAGAAGCGCGAAGAGCGCTCCGAGCGCGGCGGCTTCGGCGACCGCGACCGTGGCGACCGTGGCCCGCGTTCGTTCGGCGACCGCGACCGTGGCCCGCGCTCGTTCGGCGACCGTGATGGCGGCGACCGTGGTCCGCGCCGCCCGCGCGAAAACGTTGAAGGGGGTGCAGAATAATGGTCGACATCAACCAGATCCCGACCCGGCGTCCGTTCCATCGCCGCCGCAAGACCTGCCCGTTCTCCGGCGCCAACGCTCCGAAGATCGACTACAAGGACGTGCGTCTGCTGCAGCGCTACATTTCCGAGCGCGGCAAGATCGTGCCGTCGCGCATCACCGCCGTCAGCCAGAAGAAGCAGCGCGAGCTCGCCAAGGCGATCAAGCGCGCCCGCTTCCTCGGCCTGCTGCCCTACGTGGTTCGCTAAGCTATTGATGCGGGCGGCTTGCCGCCCGCTTCGGCCCACGGCGACGGGCGCCGCGACGGGCAGGCTCAAATCCCGAGTTGAGGCCATAAACCTCTAACTGCCGAAACAGGCAGGACAGCGACACCGGCGAAGACGCCATTTGCTTCCTGACCTGTTCCCAAAGAATCCGCCGTCATCCGCGATGGCGCCAACCAAAGGAACGAAACCATGGAAGTCATTCTCCTCGAGCGCATTTCCCGCCTCGGCCAGATGGGCGAAACCGTCAAGGTCAAGGATGGGTTCGCCCGCAACTTCCTGCTGCCGCAGGGCAAGGCGCTGCGCGCCAACGAAGCCAACAAGAAGAAGTTCGAGGGCCAGCGCGCCCAGCTCGAAGCCCGCAACCTCGAGCGCAAGTCGGAGGCTGCGCAGATCGCCGAGAAGCTCGACGGCAAGAGCTTCATCGTCGTGCGCTCGGCAGGCGAGACCGGCCAGCTCTACGGCTCGGTGTCGACCCGCGACATCGCCGAACTGCTGACCGCCGAGGGCTTCTCCGTCAGCCGCAACCAGATCGAGCTCAACCAGCCGATCAAGACCATCGGCCTCTCCAACGTGGCCATCGCGCTGCATCCTGAAGTCGAGGTCACGGTGACGCTCAACGTCGCCCGCTCGGCCGATGAGGCGGAGCGCCAGGCCAAGGGCGAGACGCTGACGACGGCCGAAGCCATCTATGGCGAAGACATCAACGACAACGCCCGGCCGGAAAACTTCTTCGATCCGAACGCCGAATTCGAAGGCGGCGAGGACAACGCCTGATCGACAAGGCAGGAGCCGCGCTCCGGCTCCTCCTGCGTCCAGCGCCGACTGGACCAACGCCCGGGTCTTCGACCCGGGCTTTTTTGTGCCAATAGGAACTTTTCTAATCCCTATATCTTGTTGCAGATTACGGCGTGGCGCGTCGATTGGACGCGGGCGATGCGCTGTGGCACTTTCGATTTGGCATTCGGTCCGACTGCCGGATGGTCCGTCTGAGGGGACATTTGGTCATGAACATCCTGTTGAAACACGTTCTCGAACGGCTGGTGCGGACCGGCGACCTCAAAGTGACCGGGCCGAAAGGCACGACGCATAAGTTCGGCGACGGCAGCGGCGAACCGGTACACATCCACATCAAGACCATGCATGCCGAGCGCGCGATCACCTTCGATCCGATGCTGGCCGTGCCCGAAGCCTATATGGATGGCGAACTGGACATCCCCGAGGGCGGCGTCCTCGGGGTGATGCGGATCGCTTTCCAGAACATGGGCAGCGGCGGCATCGACGTGACCTGGTCGAAGGCCATCGAAGGTCTGCGCCATGCCTTCCGCCGCCTGCAGCAGATCAACACGGCGTCGAGATCTCGCCGCAACGTGCAGCGCCACTACGACCTCTCCGGCGAACTCTACAAGCTCTTCCTCGACGAGGACATGCAGTATTCCTGCGCCTATTTCGAACGGCCCGACATGACCCTGGACGAAGCGCAGGTCGCCAAGAAGCGCCACATCGCCGCCAAGCTGAGACTCAAGGCCGGCCAGACGGTGCTCGATATCGGCTCCGGCTGGGGCGGCCTCGGGCTTTATCTCGCCAAGGCCTTCGACGTCGACGTGCAGGGCGTGACGCTATCCACCGAGCAGCAGGGCGTCTCCACCGACCGCGCACATGCACTGGGCCTGCAGGACCGCGCGCATTTCGACCTCAAGGATTATCGCGCGCTCAACGAACGCTTCGACCGCATCGTCTCGGTCGGCATGTTCGAGCATGTCGGCGTCAACCACTACCGGACTTTCTTCGACAAGGCGGCGACGCTGCTCAAGCCCGACGGCGTGATGCTGCTCCACACCATCGGCCGGTCCGGCGTGCCGTGGGCGACCAGCGCCTTCATCCGCAAATACATCTTCCCGGGCGGCTACGTCCCGTCGATGTCGGAAGTGCTGCCGGCGATTGAGAAATCGGGCCTTATCGTCACGGACATCGAGATTCTCAGGCTTCACTACGCCGACACGCTGAAGCATTGGGGCCAGCGCTTTGCCGCCAACCGCGACAAGGCTAAGGCTATCTATGACGAGCGCTTCTGCCGCATGTGGGAGTTCTACCTTGCGGCCTCGGAAGCCGCCTTCCGCTGGCAGGATCTGGTGATCTTCCAGTTCCAGATCGCCAAGAAGAACGACACGCTGCCGATGACGCGCGACTATATGGCCAAATGCGAGAAGGCGCTGGAATTGCGCGACCTCGGCCATCAGGAGCCGGCGACGCCCGCCGTCAAGCCGACCCGCCGCAAGAAGGTGGAATAGAACGGCGGCGATTGCGGCTTGCCATTGCGGCCTGACGCCACGAAAAAGGTCTCGTTCGCGAGGCCTTTTTCATGAACTACCTAATCTACATCGCGGCGGCACTTGCCGAGATCGCCGGCTGCTTTTGCTTCTGGGCCTGGTGGCGGCTGGGGAAGTCGCCGCTCTGGCTGGTGCCGGGCCTGGCGTCACTGGCATTGTTCGGCTTCCTTTTGGCGCTGGCCGACACGAGCGCCGCCGGTCGCGCTTATGCCGCCTATGGCGGCATCTACATTGCCGCTTCGCTCGGCTGGCTTTGGGTAGCCGAAGGCGTGCGCCCCGACCGTTTCGACCTCGCCGGAGCCGCGCTCTCGATCGTCGGCGCCTCGGTGATCCTGCTCGCGCCAAGAGGAGCCTGAATTGGAACTGCCCACCGCGCTCCGGCAAGGCGTCGACAGCCTGCTCGAAAAAGTACCGCTGCCGGCGCTGAAACAGGCCGCGAGAACGCTTTCGGAACGCTATCGCGCCGAGTTGCGTGACGGCCGCCTGCATATGGGCGAAGACATGGCGGTGAAGGCTTACCTGGCGACCAGGCTGCCCGCCACCTATGCCGCCGTTCGCGCTTGCCTGGACGCGCTGGCGGACGCCCGTCCGGATTTCCAGCCGAAAAGCCTGCTCGATATCGGCGCCGGTCCTGGCACCATGCTTTGGGCCACGGCCGATACCTGGCCGGAGCTCGAACGGGCGGTTCTGGTCGAGGCAAGCGCGGCGGTGCGCAAGGTCGGCCAGTCGCTGGCCGCCGGCGCGATCGCTGTCCGCGCGAGCTGGGTAGCCGGCGACGCCACCATCGATCTCGACGGTTTCGACCCGGCGGACTTGATCAGCGTCGCCTATGTGCTCGACGAGATCGCGCCGGCCTCGCTGCCAAAACTCGTCGACCGGCTCTGGCGATTGACGGCCGACACGCTGCTGATCGTCGAGCCCGGCACGCCGGCCGGCTGGCAGCGTATCCTTGCCGCGCGCCGGCAGCTCATCGAAGCCGGCGCGCATGTCTCGGCGCCCTGCCCGCACGAGGCGCCCTGCCCGCTCGCTCCGCCAGACTGGTGCCATTTCTCGCGCCGCGTCGCGCGTTCGCGGCTGCATCGGCTCGCCAAGGACGCCGACGTGCCGTGGGAGGACAAGAAGTTCATCTACCTCGCCGCCTCACGTCTGCCGGCGCCGGCGCGCGCGTCACGGGTGATCGCGCCGCCAAAGGGCGGTTCGGGCAAAGTCGTGCTCAAGCTCTGCCAGCCCAACGGCCATGCCGGCGAGCGCCTCTCCAGCAAGCGCGACGGCGATGTCTTCAAGGCGGCGAGGCGGGCGGACTGGGGCGACACGCTTGGCTGAGCCGCTTGTGATTCAGGGGCGAGGCGACACGGCGCAGACAAGCTTGCCACGACTGACATAACCGGCATCGCATTTTCCTGTTTTGTTCTCGTTCGAGGCCCGCTAGGGTTGCGCACTTCGATTCGAGTCAATGACGATTCTTTCCACGGAAAAATTTCGGTTGTGAATCGCGAGCATCGAAGCCGGTTGGAACCTCACTGTTGCAGATAAGTCAGCACCGACTTTTCCAGTTCTGATATCGAGGAAGCGGGATCGAAATCGGGGACATCATGGCTGAAGCAGCGCGCAAGCTCGGCGTGGCGGAGCAACCGCTCTACCGCGAGGCACCGAACAACATCGAGGCCGAGCAGGCGCTGCTTGGCGCAATTCTGGTCAACAACGACGCCTTCTACCGCGTCTCGGATTTCCTCAAGCCCGCGCATTTCTATGAGCCGCTGCACCGCAAGATCTTCGAGGTCGCGGCAGAGCTCATCCGCATGGGCAAGATCGCGACGCCGATCACGCTGAAGACCTTCCTGCCGGCGGAAGAGAAGGTCGGCGACATGACGGTGGCGCAGTATGTCGTGCGGCTCGCCGTCGAGGCGGTCACGGTCGTCAACGCGGCCGATTACGGACGAGCCATCTACGACCTCGCCACGCGCCGGGCGCTGATCACCGTCGGCGAGGACATGGTCAACATCGCCTATGACGCGCCGGTCGACATGTCGCCCTCGGAGCAGATCGAGGACGCCGAGCGGCGCCTGTTCGAGCTCGCGGAGACTGGCCGCTACGACGGCGGCTTCGAGAGCTTCAACGACGCGGTCAAAACCGCCGTCGACATGGCCAACGCCGCCTATATGCGCGACGGCCATCTGTCAGGCATCGCCACGGGGCTGCGCGACCTCGACCGCCGCATGGGCGGCCTGCAGCCTTCCGACCTGATCGTGCTTGCCGGGCGCCCCGGCATGGGCAAGACCTCTCTGGCCACCAACATCGCCTTCAATATCGCCGAGGCCTATCAACCGGCGCAGCAGGCCGACGGCACCTTCAAGGCGGCCAATGGCGGCGTGGTCGGCTTCTTCTCGCTCGAAATGTCGTCGGAACAGCTCGCCACCCGCATCATCTCCGAGCAGACCGAAATCTCGTCATCGAAGATCCGCCGCGGCGAGATCTCCGAGATGGATTTCGAGAAGCTGGTCGCCTGCTCGCAGACGATGCAGAAGATCCCGCTGTTCATCGACCAGACCGGCGGCATCTCGATCGCGCAGCTCTCCGCGCGGGCGCGGCGGCTGAAACGCCAGCGCGGCCTCGACCTCATCGTCATCGACTATATCCAGCTGATGCAGGGCTCGAGCGCGCGCGCCTCGCAGAACCGCGTGCAGGAAATCACCGAAATCACCACGGGCCTGAAGGCTCTAGCCAAGGAGCTCGGCGTGCCGATCATCGCGCTGTCGCAGCTGTCGCGTCAGGTCGAAAGCCGCGACGACAAGCGCCCGCAGCTCTCGGACCTGCGTGAATCCGGTTCGATCGAGCAGGACGCCGACGTGGTGCTGTTCGTCTACCGCGAGGAATACTACCTCAAGAACCGCGAGCCGAAGCTCGGCACCGACGAATACATCAAGTGGGAAAACGAGATGAACGAGGCGCGCGGCAAGGCCGAGTGCATCGTGGCCAAGCAGCGTCACGGACCGACCGGCACCGTCAGCCTCGCCTTCCATGGCGAATTCACGCGGTTCTCGGACCTGGCCGAGGAGCATCATTTGCCGGAGAGGTTTGAGTAGTTTTTGGCCCACGTCAGCGCTCCGTCACACCCCCCTCTGTCCTGCCGGACATCTCCCCCGCAAGGGGAGAGATTGGCTGTTGCCACGACCTTCGCCAATCACCGCCGTTGCAAGAAGAGCGCCGGCGGCCAAGCTGCTGATCTCCCCCCTTGCGGGGGAGAGGGCCGGCAGGCCAGAGGGGGGT
>NZ_RZSV01000124.1:0-16287 GCF_004023205.1 Mesorhizobium sp. M1A.F.Ca.IN.020.03.2.1
GTTTTCCACCGGGGCCATTTCAGGAAAATGCGATGCGGCTTTCCATGCGGAATTGCATGACAACAAGGAGCGGAATCAGGGCTCCGGACCTAGGAAAGGAAAAACCATGAAGGAGTTCCAATGCGGGACACTCGTCCCTGGCTGCGATTGGCACACGCGCGCCGAGGAGGAAGCCGAGGTCATGCGCCGCGCCGTCGAGCACATGCGTGAAACCCATGGCGAAACCACCATCCGCGAGACCATGATCGAGGCGATCCGCTCGCGCATCCAAAAGGTCCGCGACGCGGCCTGAGGCATCGGGTCACCGTTTTCGGACGACCATTGGCAAAGCCGGCGAGTTGGATGCAGCATCCGGCGCACCTCGCTTCGTTTGCGTCTGATCGCTGGCAACGGCTTGGCTTCGCCGAATTCAAGCAAAAACTTATATTCGTACCGGCTTGGATAACCCCGCGGTAACGGTCTCCATGCGATCGTCGCGCATGATCCGGGGACCGCGGCTGCCCGAGGAGCCGTCCGCCACAAGGCGCGTCTGGATCCGATGGGGCGAGGTGCTTCGCGCATGCGCGAAAGATCCAACAAACGAGACGGTTTCGGCGCAGCCGCACTGTTGCTGTGCGTAGTCGTTGGCGCCTCGCCGTCGATGGCCCAGGAAATGACCACGTCGCTCGTGAACATCCATCAGGGGTCATGGCTCAGCGACCGCGCCAGAGCTCTCGGCAATGGCGGCTATGAGCTGCAGGACGGGAGCTGGGTCTCGTTCAATCGTTGGTACCACAGCGATTGGGTCGACATGCACGTCGACTTCATCACGCAACTTACCGAAGACAGCGGCTTTCTGTGGGGAGTGGGAACCGGGGAACAAGCCGAAAAGTACCGCATCGCGCCGAGCCTCAAGCTCGGTTTTCTCACCCAGACCCATCCGAGCCTCAACAGCACTCTCTCCCTTTCGGTTACCTCGACCTTCGGCGGCAACCTGAGCGAAAAGCCCTGCGTGGCCGACTACGGGGATCTGGGCACCTACAGCGTCAACTGCCGGCTTGCAGCCGGGGAGACGGCGCCTGAGGACACGCTGAAATATCTGGTTAACGCTACCCCCGAAAGGCTGCGCCTGTGGCTCAACTACCGTGTTACTTTCTGATCGCCGGGATGCCGCGCATGAGAAATCTTCCTGCTCCCGAACTTCGCGATCGTCCGTCCTCGTTCCTGCTTTGACCGGGAGTAAGACCATGTCTGGTAATTTCTGGAAGCTCGGCATTGCCGCGGCACTGACCATTCTGCCGGCATGCCTGGCGTCGGCGCAGGAAGCTCTCGACGCGGACCAGGCGGCCGCGCTGTGCCACGGCGGCGGGTCCATATGCGTAAGCGCAAAGATACCGGTTGCGCGAACGACACAAGCGGTGCAGAGCTGGATGAGCCCCGATGTCGGCGCCGCGTGGGCCGCTGGCTACAAGGGTAAGGGCGTCACCATCACCATCGTCGACGACTTCAGCAGTTCATCGCGCTTCTCCGGCAATTTCGGCATCGGCACGCAATATCAGCGGCACGGAGAGTGGACGCGCGAGGAAGCAAGCATGATCGCTCCTGCGGCGACCATCCGCTCCAAGGACTTCTCGACGGGTTCGGCCGTCCCGCTGGCAAGTGGCCGCAACGTCCTCAACCTCAGCTACGGCATGTACGCGAACGCGGGTTACAGCGTGAACCAGATCCGCTGGGCCCCGGAGGAGCAATCGATCATCTCCTACGCCAGCAAGGGATCGGCCATCGTCTCGAAAGCGGCTGGCAACGATTCGGTTGCGGTCGGCGGCGTCACCAGCGGACAGCAGGATTATCTCGATCTCGCTCTGATCGGCAAACCGACGGCGATCTTTGTTGGCGCGCTGTCCACAAACGGCACGGCGTCAAACAAGGCTCAGCTTGCCTGGTATTCCAATTACGCCGGCTCCGACCCGACCGTGCAGAGCCATTTCCTGGTGGTCGGCGTCGAAGGCGACAAGACCGGCCTTTACGGCACGTCGTTCGCCGCGCCTATCATCTCCGGATATGCCGCAATAATCGGCAGCAAATTCACCAAGGCGACCCCGGTTCAGATCACCAACGACCTGCTCAACACGGCTCGCACCGACACGCTGGTCAACTACAACCCCTCAGTCTACGGCAAGGGCGAGGCAAGCCTTTCGCGTGCCCTGGCCCCGGTGGCGATACGCTGAGCGGCGCCACGATGTAGGACTGATCTAAGCCTCGAGTGCCTGCGCGGCGCGTTTGAGCAGTGCGCCGCGATCCATGGCGAATGCTGAATCCACCCATTCCCTTTCGAGATTCTTCAGCGTGGCGCCAAGCTTCGGGCCGGGCGCGGCGCCGAGCTCGGTCAGGTCCGCGCCCTTGATCGGAAAGCTCGGCTTTTGCCATTTCAAGGCGAAGCCGAGCAGGCGCGAGAAACCGCCGGCTTCCATCATCGCCTGATCGTCCTCGATGGCCCCTGTCCGCGCGGCGGCGAGCGCGAGCCGCAGCCGATCGACGAAGCCTTGGCGGTCGCCGAAATAGAGCCTTTTCGACAATTCCGTCTCGGTCGTCTTGGGTTCAGGCGGAACCGTCTGTGCCCAGTGCCGCAGGCGCTCCCCCTCGTCGGTCGAAAATCTCAGCCTTTCGGCAAGCGTCTTCATGCGCGCGGCATCCGGCGGAACGACGGCCTCCAGCCTGAGCAGCGGATCGGCATCCCAGCCGAGACCCTTTTCGGTCCTGACCAACCCGTGGATGGCGTCGATGCCCCATTTCTCGCTCTCCGGCAGCACGGCGGTGAGGACGCCAGCCTGGCGCATCCACAGCAGGGCGCGCGAGGGGTCGGGTGCCGAAAGCAGCTTCTTCAGTTCGGACCACACGCGTTCGGCCGAAAGCCTGCCGAGCCCGTCCTTCAGCCTGGCGCAGGCCTTCAAGCCCTCGGCGTCGGGCCGGCCGTCGCCATACCAGGCGAAGAAGCGGAAGAAGCGCAGGATACGCAGATAATCCTCGCGGATGCGCGCTTCCGGATCGCCGATGAAGCGCAGCCGCCGCGCCTCGATATCGGCGACGCCGCCGACAAGGTCGACGATGGCGCCGTCGGCTTCGGCATAAAGCGCATTGATGGTGAAGTCGCGGCGCGCGGCGTCGGCCTTCCAGTCGCGCCCGAAGATGACTTTCGCCCGCCGACCGTCGGTCTCGATGTCGGCCCTGAGCGTCGTGACCTCATAGGCCTTGCCGCCGGCGATTGCCGTGACGGTGCCGTGCTCTATCCCTGTCGGCACGGTCTTGAAGCCGGCTGCCTGGGCGCGG
Source organism: Mesorhizobium sp. M1A.F.Ca.IN.020.03.2.1 (assembly GCF_004023205.1). Taxonomy (NCBI): domain Bacteria; kingdom Pseudomonadati; phylum Pseudomonadota; class Alphaproteobacteria; order Hyphomicrobiales; family Phyllobacteriaceae; genus Mesorhizobium; species Mesorhizobium sp. M1A.F.Ca.IN.020.03.2.1. The sequence goes on from NZ_RZSV01000124.1 coordinate 3,307, forward strand.
CGGATCGTGTCCTCGGGCACCGTCGTGGTGGCAATGTCAATGTCGGCCACCGGCTGGCCGATCAGCGCATTGCGTACCGCTCCACCGGCCACCCGCGCCTCCTCGCCGCCCTCCTTCAGCGCGGCAAGCAGCTTCTGCAGATGCTTTTCGCCCAGCCAATCGGCCCTGCCCGAGAGAGACACCTCAGCGCTCACGCATAGAGCCTTTCATAGAGTGTGCGGATGATGCCGGCGGTGACGCCCCAGATCCGCTGGCCGCCATAGGGCATCTCGTAGAAGAACCATTCGAGGTCGTTCCACATGCGGCTGTCGCGCGCGTGGTTGACAGGGTCCATCAGGAAGCGCAGCGGCACCTCGAAGGCGGCGTCCACCTCGTCGGCGTTGAGCATCAGCGAAAAGCCCGGCCGCACCACCGAAAGCACCGGCACGATGCGGTAGCCGCTGCCGGAGACATAATCGGGCATGCGGCCGACAATTTCGATGTGATCGCGGTCGAGGCCGATCTCCTCGAAGGTCTCCCGCAGCGCTGTGGCCTCAGGACTGGGATCGGTCGGATCGATGGTGCCGCCGGGAAAGGCGACTTGGCCGGAATGGCTGCGCAGCTTCTCCGCCCGCTTGGTGAGCAGCACCGTGGCGCCGTCGGCGTGATCGACGACCGGGATCAGCACCGCGGCGTCGCGCAGCGGTTTTATATGCTTCAGCCTGGGATGCCCTGGATTGAAGCGGTGGTCGCCGAACTCGTCGCCGGATTGGACCTCGGCCTGCGCCGCTGCGCGGGCGCGAAAATCCGCGATCGAGAACGGCACCGGCGCCACCTGGTCCATCACGCGCTTAGCCGGTCGAGCTTTTCGGCCGGCATGATCGGATAGACTTCGCCGCCGGAGCGGACGGCGAACATTGCCCTGCCGCAGACGTCGATCACCTCTCCATGCTCGACCAATTCGTACATCACCGGCCGTGCCACCAAGGCTTCCAGCCGCCCGCGCACCAGCACATAGGGCTTGAGCCCGCCGGTGGCGTCCTCGTCGACGAAGCGCAGCGGATGGCCGGGCCCGGCGGTGACCACGTCCCCGACATTGGTGCGGAACGTGATGACCTGGCCGTCGCCGGTCCCAGACACGTTCATCTCGACGGCGATGAAGGGCGCATCGGCGACGCGGATGCGGACGCGCTCCACCGGCGTCACCAGATAGGTCTTGCCGTCGGCGTCCTTGCGCAACACGCTGGAAAAGAGCTGCACCAGCGGCATGCGCCCGATCGGCGTGCCGAGGTAGAACCAGGTGCCGTCGGCCCTGATCTCCATATCGAGGTCGCCGCAGAAGTCCGGATTCCAGCGCTCCACCGGAGCCGGCCCCTTGCCGGCGCGCGCCGCTCGCGAGATCAGCGCCTCCAGCCCGCGCGCCTCGGTGGCGCTGGTCAGGCCCTTTTCACCGGATTCTGTGCGATGCGTCATGGTCACGAAATAGTCACTGTTGTCCGGATTGTCAGCCTTGTCAGCCCAAGCCTGTGATTTAAGTTCAATCGCAGGCGCCGGGCGAGGCCGAATCGCGGCATTCTGCGAATCGAGAATGCAAGCCGGTATTTCCAACCACAAGGATCGAACGGCATGAGCGTGATGATCAAGGAAAGCCCGTTGAGCGACAAGGCGATGATCGAGCAGGCCGAGAAGGCGCTGTCCGACATCTCCAAGGTCCGCGACGCCGTAGGCCGCGTTATCTTCGGCCAGGAAGCCGTTGTTGAGCGCACGCTGGTTGCGCTGCTTGCCGGCGGGCATGCGCTCCTGGTCGGCGTGCCAGGCCTCGCCAAGACCAAGCTGGTCGAGACACTGGGCATCGTGCTCGGCCTCGATTCCCGCCGCATCCAGTTCACGCCCGACCTGATGCCGTCCGACATCCTCGGCTCCGAAGTCATGGAGCAGGATGAGCTTGGCAAACGATCCTTCCGCTTCCTCCGCGGGCCTATCTTTTCGCAGCTTTTGATGGCCGACGAGATCAACCGAGCCTCGCCGCGCACCCAGTCGGCGCTGCTGCAGGCGATGCAGGAATATCACGTCACCATTGCCGGCGTTCGCCACGACCTGCCCTCGCCCTTCCACGTGCTGGCGACGCAGAACCCGCTGGAGCAGGAAGGCACCTATCCGCTGCCGGAAGCGCAGCTCGATCGTTTCCTGATGCAGGTCGACATCCTCTATCCGGAGATCGAGGCCGAACGCCGCATCCTGCTCGAAACCACCGGCGTCGAGGAGGCCAGGGCCGACAATGTGCTGCAGCCAGCCAGGCTGAAGGAAATTCAGACGCTGATCCGCCGCATGCCGGTGCCCGAAAGCGTCGTCGAAGCGATCCTCAAGCTGGTGCGCTCGGCTCGTCCCGGTCAGGGGATTGCCGACACCGACAAGCATGTCGCCTGGGGTCCTGGTCCGCGCGCCAGCCAGGCGCTGACCCTGTGCGCCCGAGCACGCGCTCTATATGATGGCAGGCTGGCGCCGTCGGTCGACGACATCCGTGCCCTCGCCGAGCCGGTGCTGCAGCATCGCATGGCGCTGACCTTCGCCGCCCGCGCCGAAGGCACATCCGTGCGCGACGTGGTGGCGAAACTGGCAAAAGGCATCTGATGGGTCGAATAGGCGAGGTCCAGGCACCGGTTGCGACGCGCGACGCGCTCGCCCGTGGCCGGTTGCGGGCCTCTCTGGTGCCGGATCTGCTGGTCGAGGCGCGCCGCATCGTCAACACGGTGATCGCCGGCTGGCATGGCCGCCGCAAGCGCGGCATAGGCGAGAATTTCTGGCAGTTCCGCCCCTATGTCGAAGGCGATGCCTCGCGCATCGACTGGCGCCGCTCGGCCCGCGACGACCACACCTACGTGCGCGACCGCGAGTGGGAGGCGGCCCATACCGTCTGGCTCTGGTCGGACCCCTCCCCATCGATGCTCTACAAATCCTCGGGAGCCGGCGTTTCCAAGGAATCGCGCGCGCTGGTGCTGGCGCTTGCGTTGGCCGAGCTCCTGTCGCGCAGCGGCGAGCGCATCGCCTGGCCGGGCCTCACGGACCCGTTCACTGCCCGCAACGGCGCCGAACGCATCGCGGCCCAGCTCAGCCATGCCGGCAACCCGGCGGCGAAGCCCGATCTCTCCACCATCCGACGCTTCTGCGACATCGTCATCGTCAGCGACTTTCTCGATCCGGTCGAGGAAACCATGGCCTGGCTCGACGTGCTCGCCCGTCATGGCGTGCGCGCGCACCTGATCGAGGTTGCCGACCCGGCCGAGGAGACCTTCCCTTATGCCGGCCGCACTGAATTCACCGATCCCGAGACCGGCGACAAGCTGACCGCCGGCCGTGCCGAAACGCTTAAAGACGAATACCGCCTGCTCTATATCGCTCGCCGCCAGGAACTCGCCGGCTGGTGCAAGCGCCTCGGCTGGAGCTTTACTGTCAATCATACCGACCGCCTCGCCTCCGAGGCGCTCGTGCGCGTCCACATGGCGATGACCGCCGACAGCAGCCGTCCGGGTCTGACCTCGGGTCATGCCGGGCTGACCGCCGGTGGCGGTCATGCAGGGCTGACCGCGGGCGGTGATGCCGGAAAGGCGGTCGCATGAGTTGGCTGCCGCTTTCCTTCGGCGCGCCGATGGTGCTGTGGGGGTTGCTGGCCCTGCCGGTGATCTGGTACCTGCTGAGGCTGACGCCGCCCAGGCCGCGGACCGAAGTCTTTCCGCCGCTGAGAATCCTCGCCCGCGTCCTGAGGCGCGAGGAGACGCCGCATCAAAGCCCCTGGTGGCTGACATTGCTTCGCTTGCTGATGGCCGCCCTTGTCGTCACCGCGCTCGCCGAGCCGATCTTCAATCCGCGCGAAAAGCTGCCGGCCGAGGGCTCGGCGCTCGCGCTGGTCATCGACAATGACTGGGCAAGCGCCGCCGACTGGGGCAAGCGCGTCGCCACCGCCGAGCGGCTGATTGCCGATGCAGGCTCGAACGGCGTGCCGGTCGTCATCGCCTTTACCGCCGAGAAGCCGAATGCCGAGATCGGCCCCTTCGATGCATCGGCCGCACTCGACCGGCTGCGCGCGGCAAAGCCGCGCCCGATCCCGACCGACCGCCCCGCCGTCTATGCCCGCGTCGCAGCCACTTTGGAGCGCCTGCCCGGCGCCAGCGTCGCCGTGCTTGCCGATGGCCTTGCCGCCACCGGCGACGAAGCGGCGTTCAAGACGCTCCTGGAAAGGAATGCCGCGAGGCTGGTCTGGGCTACCTCGGACCGGCTCTCGCTCACCGGCCTGACCGGCGCCGACAATCAGGTCGACGGCTTCACGCTCACCGCCATCCGCGGGCCGGGCGATCCGGCGCCGGCGCAGGTCACCGCGGGCGCCTTCGACGACAAGGGCCGCCGCATCGCCGACGCGGCTCTGACCTTCGCGCCGGGTCAGGCCACCGCCACCGGAACGATGAAGGTGCCGTTCGAATTGCGCAACGACTTCGCCTCGATAGCTCTCGATGGCGAGCACCAGGCCGGTGCCGTTCGCGTGCTGGACGAGAGCTCCAAGCGCCGCCGCGTCGGTCTGCTTTCGCAGGCCGAGGCAGACCAGGCGCAGCCGCTGCTGTCGCCGCTCTATTACATTCGCCGCGCCTTGCAGCCTTTCGCCGATCTGGTGGAGCCGTCGAGCGCCGATCTGGCCGATGCCATTCCGCAGCTTCTCGACCAGAAGCCGGCGATGATCATCATGGCCGATGTCGGCACCATCCCTGCGCAGGTCCGGCAACGGCTGGTCGACTGGGTGAACAATGGCGGCACGCTGGTGCGTTTTGCCGGTTCAAGGCTGGCTGCCGCCGGCAACGACGATGATCTCTTGCCGGTCCGGCTGCGCAGCGGCGAGCGCGCGCTGGGCGGCGCGCTTTCGTGGACGACGCCGCAACCGGTCACCGAATTCCCGAAGAACGGCCCGTTCGCCGACCTCGCGCCGCCGACGGAGGTGACGGTCAGCCGGCAGGTGCTGGCCGAGCCGACGCCCGACATCGTCGAGCGCACCTGGGCGACGCTTGCCGACGGCACGCCGCTGGTCACGGGCATGAAGAAGGACAAGGGAACGCTGGTGCTCTTCCACGTGACACCGGAGGCGACCTGGTCGAACCTGCCGATCTCCGGCAGCTTCGTCGAGATGCTGAGACGCATAGTGCAATTGTCGCGCAACCAGGGCGCCGCGGTCGCCAATGCCGAGGCGGCCGCAGCATCGCTGGCGCCCTATCGCATGATCGGCGCCGACGGCGCGCTGGTGCCGCCGACACCCGATGCGCGGCCGCTCGTGCCCGCCGCCGGCCCGCTTCCAGTGACGCTGGAAAACCCGCCCGGCGTCTACGGTTCGGAAACTGGCGTTTTCGCGCATAACCTGCTCAACGCCTCGAGCACATTCACGCCGCTTGCTCGGCCACAGGTCTCGCTGCCGGTGACGGCCATCCCTTACGCCTTCGACGAATCGGAGAACCTGAAAGGCCCGCTGGTCACATTGGCCCTCTTGCTGATGGTGCTCGACACGCTTGCCGTGTTCTGGATGGGTGGGCTATTTTCGCGCCGGCCGCGCCGCGCCGCGGCGACCGCTGCTGCCCTGCTGATCGTGTTCGGCGGGCTCTTCGGCCACGCCGATTTTGCCCGCGCCGATGATTCGAAGCCGGGCGATTCCCAGGCCATCGAGGACATTTCGAAAACTCGGATCGCCTATGTCATCACCGGCGAGCCGGGCGTCGATTCAATCAGCCGCGCCGGCCTCGAAGGCCTAACCCGCTTCCTGATCGAGAAGACCGCGCTGGAACCCGGTCCGCCGGCGGGCGTCGACATTTCCAAGGACGAACTGACCTTCTATCCGCTGATCTACTGGCCAATCGACGCCACCGCGCCGATGCCCAGCGAAGCCGCGATCGCCCGCATCGACGCCTATATGCAGCAGGGCGGCACGGTTCTCTTCGACACGCGCGACCAGTTCTCCAACGGCATCGGCGCCGGCTCGGCAAGCCCGGCCACCGAGCGGCTGCGCGATATTCTCGGCAATCTGAACGTGCCGCCGCTGGAGCCGGTGCCCTCGGACCATGTGCTGACGAAGTCCTTCTTCATCCTTCCCGAGTTTCCCGGCCGCTTCAACGGCAGTCCGCTCTGGGTCGAAGCCTCGCTCGATGCCAGCAATACCGAGAACCGTCCCGTGCGCACCGGCGACGGCGTCTCCCCGATCATGATCACCGGTAATGATTTCGCCGGCGCCTGGGCGGTCGACGAGAACGGCGATCCGATGCTGCCGACCGTGCCGCCGGATCCGATGCAGCGCGTCTACGCGCTGCGCGCCGGCGTCAACATCATGATGTACATGCTGACCGGCAACTACAAATCCGACCAGGTGCATGTGCCCGTCCTGCTCGAACGGCTGGGACAGTAGTTCATGAACTGGTCGATCTCCTTCGAGCCGCTCGTTTCCTGGCCGCTGTTCTGGGTCGTCATCGTGCCGCTCGCGCTGCTCGCGCTGGCTGGCCTGTGGTTCCGTCAGCGCGGCTCTGTCCTGCGCGTCATCGCCCTGCTGGCGCTGGGCGCGGCACTGCTCAATCCCGTTTTCCTCGATGAGGAACGCGAGGCATTGAAGAGCGTCGTCGCGGTCATCGTCGATCGCAGCCAGAGCCAGGACATCGGCGACCGCACCAAGCAAACCGACGAAGCGCTGACGGGCCTTCAGCAGCGCCTCGGCCGCTTCAAGCAATTCGACGTCCGCGTCGTCGAAGCCGGCAAATCCGAGGCCGCCGATGAGCGCACGGAAACCAGGCTGTTCGGCGCGCTGGAAAGCGCTTTCCGCGATGTGCCGCCCTCGCGCATCGGCGGCGCCATCATGATCACCGATGGCGAGGTGCATGACGCGCCGGCCGGCGCTCCAGAATTCAACGCGCCGCTCCATGCGCTGATCACCGGCAACGAGCACGAGAAGGACCGCCGCATCCGCTTCGAGAACGCGCCGCGGTTTGGCCTCGTCGGCAAGCCGCTCGACATGAGCTATCGGGTCCTTTCCACGGAAGGCCGGGGCGGCCCGGTCGACGTGCGGGTCTCGGTCAATGGCGAGCAGGTCTCTGTCGAGCATGCGACCATCGGTCAGCCGATGAAGCTTGAAGTCACCATTCCCAACGCGGGCCGCAACATCGTCCAGCTTTCGATCGACCACGAGCCGGGCGAGCTGACCGACACCAACAACCGCGCCATCGCGCTGGTCGACGGCATTCGCGATCATCTGCGCGTGCTTCTGGTCTCCGGCGAGCCGCATGCCGGCGAGCGCACCTGGCGCAACCTGTTGAAATCCGACGCTTCGGTCGACCTCGTCCACTTCACTATTCTGCGACCGCCGGAAAAGCAGGACGGCACGCCGATCAACGAGCTGTCGCTGATCGCCTTCCCGACGCGCGAGCTGTTCGTCGAGAAAATCAAGGATTTCGATCTGATCATCTTCGACCGCTATCAGCACCGCGACGTGCTGCCGATCCTGTATTACGACTACATCTCCGAATATGTCGAAAAGGGTGGCGCGCTGCTGATTGCCGCCGGCCCCGAATATGCCGGCGAAAGCTCCATCGCCCGAACGCCGCTGATGTCGGCCCTGCCCGCGATGCCGAGCGGCGAGGTCGTCGATAAGGCCTTCTATCCGCGTCTCACCGATCTCGGCCAGCGCCACCCGGTCACGCGCGGGCTCGACGGCTCCGCCGCCGATCCGCCGCGCTGGAGCCGCTGGTTCCGCACCATCGGCGTCAAGAATCCCGAGGGCGCGGTGGTGATGAAAGGGGCCGACGACCGCCCCCTGCTTGTGCTCGACCGCAAGGGCGAGGGCCGGGTCGGCATGCTGCTTTCCGATCAGGGCTGGCTGTGGGCGCGCGGCTTCGAAGGCGGTGGACCGCATGTCCAGCTCTATCGGCGCATCGCCCATTGGCTGATGAAGGAACCCGAACTTGAAGAAGAACGGCTGACCGCCGACGGCCGCGGCATGGTGCTGGAAATCCGCCGCCAGACGATGAGCGACGATCCCGGCCCCGCCCAGGTGATCACGCCTTCCGGCAAGACGATGACGGTCAAGCTGGAAAAAGCCGAACCAGGGATTTTCACGGGCAGCCTGCAGACCAGCGAGATCGGCCTCTATCAGGTCGGCAACGGCGACCTCACCGCGCTTGCCCATGTCGGCCCGATCAATGCGCCTGAATTCGCCGATGTCGTTTCCACCGAGGACAGGCTGAAGGCGCCGGCCGAGGCGACCGGCGGCAGCGTGCGCCGGCTCGCGCCATCCTCCATGCTTGGCGATCTTGCCGGCGGTGTGGCATTGCCTTCGATCGTACCGGTCCGCTCCTCGGGGGCGGCATCGGGGAACGATTGGATCGGGCTGCGCACCACCGACGACAGCACGCTGAAGGCCGTCTCGCGCGTGCCGCTGTTCGGCGGCTTCCTCGGCCTCGGCTTGCTGCTCCTGGCCATCGGCTCGATGTGGTATCGAGAAGGAAGGTAGAGCCTTTTCCTTCTCCCCCTTCCGGGGAAAGGTGCCCGAAAGGGCGGATGAGGGGCGGCGCGCAACAATCAAATACGGCGCTTGCCCCCACCTTGCTCGGCCGGCGGCCTCGCTTTCCCTCTCCAGGACACGGGCGAGGCAGAGCCGCCCTACTCTTCCGGCTCGGTCGTGAACAGCAGCGGATAGCCCTTGGCCTTGCCGGCGTCGGTTGCTCGCGCGGCCTTGGTCTCGGCAACGTCGCGCGTGAAGACGGCGACCACGCAGACGCCGCGCGTATGCGCAGTGATCATCACGCGATGCGCCTGATCCTCGCTGAGCCTGAACTCGCCTTTAAGCACCGTCACCACGAACTCTCGCGGCGTGAAGTCGTCATTGACCAGGATGACCTTGTAGAGCTTCGGCCGCTCGGTCTTCGGCTGCGTCTTGGTACGCGGTTTGAGGACGGTCTCAGGCATTGGAATTCACCAGCTGGAAACTGGGTCTGGCTTGCACTCCCTCAGGCAGGGAAGCATTTGTCCATTTGTCCGCTGGAGGGCGGAGAATCGAGGGACGATGAAGGCTTATGTGGGATAGCGCTGTTTGCGCTTCAACGCCCCTGCCGACCGATCGTGCGACGCACCGTCGTCCATGTTGGAACCGCGCTCCATGAACGCGCCAATCATCCAGGCGGCGAAGCCGATCAGCGTCGCGCCCGTCAGCACGATCAGGACCCAGCTCTGTGCCGGCGTGATGTAGTCGAAGCTCGATGAGATGGCCGGCGCGAAAAGTTCCGGCTCGGTCCTGCCGCTGGCGGGATCCGGCACTGGGCTGGCTGTCAAGATGATCAGCGCTCTTGCTGCCCCGGTGGCAACCAAGCCGCCGAGAGCCAGCGAGCGCATCATGGACGAAAGCCGCTTCTTCATGCGGATTGTCCTACGGCACCGGCATTGCGATCGGGTTAAGGAAGTGGCGCGGCGCAAGCTGCCGGTGTCAGGATTCGGCCGCTGGAAACCGCCCCGGCCGGTTTCGGCCGGAGCGGTCTTGAAAGATCAGGATCGAAGCCTGGATTAGGACTTCTTCGCGTCCTTCTTCGGGGCCTTCTTGACCGGGCACTTGTGGGTCTTGGTCACCTTGCAGGCCTTCTTGGCGGCGACCTTCTTCGGAGCGGTCTTCGCCGTAGCGTCAGCGGCCGGAGCCGTGGTCGTGGTCGAGGCGGCCGGAGCGGCGGTCGTCGTGGCGGCGGCGTTGCTGACAGCCGGCATCGAGAAAGCGAGAGCAACAGCGAGGCCGAGGGCGGAGAGGAGGGACTTTGTCATGGCTTCATTTCCTTTTTCATGCGGGTCGAGGAGTTGAGCGTCACTGAACCGGGTCGATCGGTGTCACTCCAAGCAGCTTCAAAGCGTTTGCGAGCATCCGGATGCCCTGCGCCTGTTTCTTGGCAGCGCAGAACCGGTTTCCCTTTCTTTGAAGTGCCTTCGCCGCGGTGACCTGCGTTGCCGCGGCATGGGTTTCGAGGGCTTCGTCAACTTGACGGTTGAGATTGGTGCAGCGCTCGGTCCGGGTCAGCGGCGTTACCTTTGCGTTGGAGGCCCCGACTGCGGCTGTGATGAGCGACATGCTAAGCAAAGCACCCATCACGCTGATCCAGAACCTCTGCATCGGTCTTGCCCGTTACTCCGGAAACTTGCGTCGCAGCCGATGACCTGACCGCCACGCCACCAGTTATGCCCTTGAAATTTTTCACGAGTTTTTCCCGAGTGTAGAATTTTGTTTCTGAATTGTTTCTGGGGAAGCCATTCCGTCCCACGTCGCCGCCACTGGCCAAGATGTGGCCCGAATTCTATCGTGTGGGTGATCACAGAAGGGCAGCTTGGCTACACAAATCGCGGGGTTCTCGTGAAATCCGACTCGCACATACTGATCGTCGATGACGACAAGGGCATACGCGACCTGCTTCAGGAGTTTTTCCAGAAACGGGGGCTGCGCACGACAGTGGCCGCCGACGGCACCGAGATGGAGTCGATCCTGCGCCGGGCGCAGGTCGACCTGATCGTGCTCGATGTGATGCTTCCCGGTAAAAGCGGGCTGGAACTGTGCCGCGAGATCCGCGCCAATCACACGACACCGATCATCATGCTGACCGCGGTGACCGAGACGACGGATCGCGTCGTCGGGCTCGAGATGGGGGCTGATGACTATGTGCCGAAACCCTTCGATCCGCGCGAATTGCTCGCCCGCATCCGAGCGGTGCTGAGGCGCAACGGCACGGCCGAGCCGCGGCGGCCCACAGCCAAGCAGATCTACCGCTTTGCCGGCTGGACCATGGATTGCTCGCGCCGCCGGCTGACGGCGCCCGACGACGTGCGGGTGGAACTGACGATGGCGGAGTTCAACCTGCTGCAGACCTTCGTCAAGAGCGCGCAACGCGTTCTCACCCGCGAGCAGCTCATCGAGTTGTCCGGCGGCGACACCGGTTACAGCTTCGATCGCAGCGTCGACATCCTGGTCAGCCGCCTGCGCCGCAAGATGGAGGACGATCCCAAGACGCCAAAACTGATCTTGACTGTTCGCAGCGGTGGCTATCAGTTTCTGCCCGAAACGACCTCCGAATGAGACGCTTGCTGCCGCAAACCCTGCCTGTCTGGGTTTTGCTCATCGTCATTGCCGGCCTGATGATCAGCCAGGTCGCGACGCTTTATATCGTGGCGCGCGACCGCGCCGCCGCCAACGATGTGGTTGATCTCTACCGGCTGAACGACCGCGCCTATTCGCTGGTGCAGCTGATGCATGACGCCACGCCTGAAGAACGCAAGGCGACCGCTTCCGGTCTGTTCAATGCCACCTACGCACTGACCGTTTCGGACAGCCCCGCCGTCACTTCCTCGATCGCCGGCGATGACCAGCTAGCCGAGTTGGAGGACATCCTGGTCGGCCGCCTGTCCAAGTTCGGCATCACCGACGCGCGTGTGCGGCGCGATCCGGCAACGCAGGAAGCCGATGTCCCGGACGGTCAGGTGATGAACAAGGATGTCGGCCAGGTCGAGCGCGATCTGCTGGTGCTGGCCGCGGATTTCGCCCAGAGCGACAAGCTGACGGCGTCGCTGCGCTTTTCCGACGGCCAGTGGCTGAACTTCACCGAGCCGATCACGCCGGCTGGGCCGATCCTGAGTTGGGACAGCCTGCCGCTCTATTCGCTGATAGCGGGACTGATCATCGTGATGTCGATCTGGTCGCTGCGCCGGCTGACCGCACCCTATCGCATGATGGAGACCGCGGTGAACCGCATCGGCAAGGACCTCAAAAGCCCGCCCATCGCCGAGACCGGCAGCCGCGAGATCCGCGCCGCGGCAAAGGCGGTCAACGCCATGCAGATGCGCCTGCGCGACTATGTCGAGGACCGCGAGCACCTGGCGGCGGCACTGGCGCATGATTTGCGCACGCCGCTGACCAGGATGCGATTGCGTCTCGAGCTGCTGCGCAAATCGCCGGCCCGTGAAGCGCTGGCGCATGACCTTGCCGACATCGAGAGCATCGCAAGCTCGGTGATCGACTTCGCCAAATTCGAGGTCACCGAGGAAAAGGCCGAGCGGATCGACTTCTGGTCGCTGGTGGAGGCGGTCGCCGACATGTTCGAGGACGCTTCGTTCGACGAGGACGCCACGCCTTCGCGCGGCCTGGTCTGCATCGCGCGGCCGGTGGCGCTGCGCCGCTGCATCACCAATCTAGTCCAGAACGCCGTCACCTATGGCAAGAAGGCGCATATCGGCGTGCAGCGCTCTGGCGATACAATCACGCTCAGCATCCGCGATGAAGGGCCGGGCATTCCGCAGGCAAAGCTGGATCAGGTGTTCGGTTCCTTCGTGCGCCTCGAACAGTCGCGCAACCGCGAGACCGGCGGGCTCGGCCTCGGCCTGACCATCGCCCGCAACATCGCCCGCGGCGCCGGCGCCGAGATCAGCCTTTCCAACCATCCCGGCGGCGGCCTGCTGACGGAGCTGCGCCTGCCGCTGGCAGCTTGAGTCAGCAAGCGCTTTCCCGGCTGCTCCAGAGGACTGGATCAGCCGCGCCATCCTTGTGATAGTGCAGCCCGCCCTAAAGCGCCGTGCGTCCTCCAGGACGCGGGATGCTGTAGCACTTCAATTTGGTGCATGACCCTTACCGAACCGAAGGTCAGCGACGCAAAAATCGATTCTGATTTTCGGATCCCCGCACGAGGAACCGAACCATGTTCTACGCAATCCTTGCCTATCACGTCGAAGAGACCGTCCAGTCCTGGACGCCCGACGAGGATGCAGCCGTCATGAAAGACCTGCTCGAGATCAACGACAGGCTGACCCGCGCCGGCAAGCTGGGCCCGGCGGCAAGGCTGGGGGAGACGGCGAAAGCCGTCACGCTGCGCGGTCCGGGCGACGGCATGGTGATCGACGGCCCCTTTGCCGAGACCAAGGAGCAGTTGCTGGGCCTCTATGTGCTGGATTGCGCCAACCAGGACGAGGCGATAG
>NZ_RZSV01000125.1:0-16264 GCF_004023205.1 Mesorhizobium sp. M1A.F.Ca.IN.020.03.2.1
GTCCTCGTCGGTGATGTCGTGGCCGAAATGGCGGAAGGCCTTTTCGATGCGGCAGGAATCCAGAGTATGCAGGCCGCAGAGCTTCAGCCCGACATCGGCGCCGGCTTCAATGATCGCCTCGAAGACATGGGCGGCCTGATCGGTCGAGACATAGAGTTCCCAGCCGAGCTCGCCGACATAGGTAACGCGATGGGCACGGGCCAACCCCATGCCGATCTCGATCTCCTGGAAGGTGCCGAACGGATTGGCCTGGTTGGAAAAATCGTTGGGGCTCACCTTCTGGATCAGCTTTCGCGAATCGGGGCCCATCAGGCAGATGACGGCTTCGGCAGCGGTTACGTCGGTAATGACGACGAATTCGTCGGCGACGTGCCGCCTCAGCCAGGCGAGGTCACGCTGCAAGGTGGCGCCCGGCACGACGAGGAAATAGGCGGTCTCGGACAGCCGCGTCACGGTGAGGTCGCTCTCGATGCCGCCTTTGGCGTTGAGCATCTGCGTGTAGACGATCTTGCCCGGTTCCACGTCCATGTCGTTGGCGCAGAGCCGCTGCAGGAAGGCACAAGCGTCGCGGCCTTCAACGCGGATCTTGCCGAACGAGGTCATGTCGAACAGGCCGACGCCGTTGCGCAAGGCGAGGTGTTCCTCGCGCTGGTTGTCGAACCAGTTCTGCCGCTTCCAGGAATAGCGGTATTCGCGCTCCTGTCCTTCGCGGGCAAACCAGTTGGCGCGCTCCCAGCCGGCCACCTCGCCGAAGACGGCGCCACGAGCCTTCAGATGCTCGTGCAGAGGCGAGCGGCGCACGCCGCGCGAGGTAGCCATCTGGCGATAGGGGAAATGATCGGCGTAGAGCAGGCCGAGCGTTTCGGAGACGCGTTCCTTGAGGTAGCGACGGTTCTTCTGGAAGGGCTGGGCGCGGCGGATGTCGACCTCCCAGAGGTCGAAAGGCGCCTCGCCGTCATTGATCCACTGCGCCAGGGCCATGCCGGCGCCGCCGGAGGAAACGATGCCGATCGAATTGTAGCCGGTCGCCATCCAGTAGCCGGAGAGTTCCGGCGCCTCGCCGAGATAGTAGCGGTCGTCGGGAGTAAAACTCTCGGGGCCGTTGAAGAAGGTGTGGATGCCGGCCGTGCCCAGCATCGGCATACGGTTGACGCCCATTTCGAGGATCGGCTCGAAATGGTCCATGTCCTCGGGCAACTGGTCGAAGCAGAAATCCTCGCGGATGCCGTCCATGCCCCAGGGTTTCGCCACCGGCTCGAAGGCGCCGAGCATCATCTTGCCGGCGTCTTCCTTGTAGTAGGCGCACTCGTCCGGCACGCGCAGCACCGGCAGGCGGGTGAGGCCGGGGATGGGCTCGGTGACGAGGTAGAAATGCTCGCAGGCGTGCAGCGGGATGGTGACGCCGTTCTGCCGGCCGAGCTCGCGCGCCCACATACCGGCGCAGTTGACGACGATGTCGGTCTCGATCGTGCCCTGGTCCTCGCCCTGAGCCCAGGAGACACCGGAGACGCGGCCGTTCCTGGTGTGGACCTTGATGACCTTCACGTTTTCGATAACCGTCGCTCCGCGTTGCCGCGCGCCCTTGGCCAGCGCCATGGCGATATTGGCGGGGTCGCACTGGCCGTCGAGAGGCAAATGCACCGCGCCGACCACATCGGAGACGTTGAGATGCGGGTACATCTCCTTGACTTCGGTTGGCGAAATCTCGCGCACGTCGACATCGAAGGCGCGGGCTAGCGAGGCCTGCCTATAAATTTCATGCTTGCGTTCCTCGGTCAGCGCCACGGTGATCGAGCCGACCTGGCGCATGCCGGTGCCGACGTCGGTCTCCGCCTCGAGCTTGACGTAGAGGTCGGCCGAGTATTTCGCCAGCCGGGTCATGTTCTGCGAGCCGCGCAACTGGCCGATCAGGCCGGCGGCGTGCCAGGTCGTGCCGCAGGTGAGCTGCTTGCGCTCAAGCAGCACTATGTCGGTCCAGCCGAGCTTGGCCAGATGATAGGCGACCGAGCAGCCGGAGACGCCGCCGCCGATAATGACCGCGCGAGCTTTGGTTGGAATGGTTCTGGTCATGCGGCCTCGCGGCGGTAGTCGGAAGCGAAGCGGCGCACGCGAAGCGCTGCTTCCTGAAGGACAGGTTCAGGCTGGCAGAGGCTGATGCGGATGTGACCGGCGGCGGCCTCGCCGAAGCTCGAGCCGGGCATGACGCCGATCTTCTCCTTGTCGAGCAGCGCCCAGGCGAATTTCTCGTCGTCGGGCTCGATGGCCGATATGTCGAGCATGACATACATGCCGCCTTCGGAGCCGCGCACGGTGACTTCATTTGCGCCGCGAATGGCGTCGAGGAAGACGGCGCGGCGCCCGGCGTAACGCTCGGCTATCTCGTCCACGCCGTAGTGGTTTTCAAGCGCCTCGGCGCAAGCGATCGAGATGAAGGCCGGCAGGCCGTAGGTGGTCACCAGGTTGAGATCGGTCATCAGCGCGATCATCGCCTTCGGGCCGGTGAGCCAGCCCATGCGCCAGCCGGTCATGCCGTGGCTTTTCGACATGGAATTGATGACCAGCGTGCGCTCGGACATGCCGGGCAGCGAGCGCGGCGAGATGTGCTCGCCGCCGCCAAGCGTCCAGTAGACCTCGTCGGACAGCAGCCAGAGATCGTGCTCCTTGCAGATTTCGGCCAATTGCTCGAGCCGTTCGCGCGAATAGACTGCGCCTGTCGGGTTGTTCGGGGTGTTGATCAGGATGGCGCGCGTGTTGGGCCTGAGCGCCGCGCGGATCCTGTCGGCGCGCGGCTGGAAGCCGTCCTCGGCCGGCGTCTCGACCACGGTGAAGCTGGCGCCGGCGGCGCTGAAGGTGTTGGGGTAGGTGGCATAGTAAGGCGCGACGACGATCGCGTGATCGCCGGGGTCGAGCACGCCCTGCACGGCGGCGTAGAGCGCGCCCTGACCTCCGGCCGTGGCGATGATCTCGTCGGGCTCCGTCAGGACGCCGGTGCAGGCGGAGGAGGCCGCCGCCATCGCCTTGCGCAGGCGCGGCAGGCCGGGAAGCGGCGTGTAGTGGTGGTTGCTGCCGCGGACGGCGTTCACGCAGGCCTCGATCGTTTGCGACGGCGTGTCGAAATCATGGTCGCCGACCGAGAGCACGATGATGTCCTCGCCGGCTGCCCTGCGGGTCCAGGCGGCGAAGTGGACTTCCCAGCCATCCTTGCCCGATGGCACGATGCCGGTAATGCGCTTCGATGGTTTTGGCATCAGGCTGCTCCCGAGATGTGATGGCCGGCCTGAATGAGCCGGTCGCGTAGCGCAGCGATATGCGCCGGCCCGACTTCGCAACAGCCGCCTACAATGCTGGCGCCAGTCTCGACCCAGCCCATCGCCTGGTCGGCATAGGCGTTCGGATCGAGATCATGGCGCGCGTGCAGCACGTCGACCGTGCCGCCGTGCTTGAGCGCCTCGACCGAGGTGAAGCCATTGGCATAGGCGCCAACCGGACCGCCGAGGGCCAGCAGTTCCGGCAATGCGGCGGCAATGGCTTCGGGCCGGCAGCAGTTGAGCAGCCGTGCCGCCACCGGGAGATCGCCGAGGGCGCTAGCCGCGGCGGCAATGCTCTCGCCGCTGCGCAGGCGGGGCGTGCCGTGGTCGGCGATAGTCCAGGATACCCAGACCGGCTTGCCGCTCTCGCATGCCGCGGTGACCGCCGCGCGGGCCTCGTCGGCGGAAGCCATGGTCTCGCACAGGAACAGATCGACGCCTTCTGCCTGCTCGGCGACGATGCGGCGGTAGATGCCGAGCGTCTCCTCGAAGGAGATGGTCAGCGCCGGCGCGTAGCTGCCGAAGAGAGGCGAGAGGCAGCCGGCGATGGCGGCTTCACCCGCTTCGTCGCACGCCTGCCGGGCGAGCTCGATGCCGCGCTTCTGCAGAGGCTTAAACAGCTCTTCCGCGCCCTCGCGCGCCAGGCGCTCGGGCGTGGCCGAATAGGTGTTGATGGTAATGACGCGGGCGCCGGCACGGATGAATTCCGCATGCAGGTCGCGCACCAGTTCCGGTTCGTCGATCAGCACTCTGGCCGACCACAAAGGCGTCGGTTCGGACTGACTGCGACGGACCAGCTCCTGGCCCATGCCGCCATCGGTAAGAATGACGGATGTCATGCTCTCAACCTTTCGTTCTTCGGATCCCACAACGGCTCGTCCTTCTGCACCACCGCCTTGAAACGGTCGCCGAAGATTTCGACCTCGACCGCCGTGCCGGGCTCGGTCAGGTCGGAACGCAGCATGCCGAGCGCGATCGACTTATCGACGCGATGGCCCCAGCCGCCCGACGTCGTCTCGCCGACAATCTTGCCGTCATGCCAGAGCGTCGACATATAGGGCGCGTCGCAATCGCCGGGGCTTTCCACGACCAGCGTGACGAAGCGCTTCTTCACGCCCTGCTGCCTTTCGTTGAGCAGCGCCGCCTTGCCGCGGAAGTCGGGCTTGTCCCATTTGACGAAGCGTTCGAGCCCGCCCTGCAGGATCGAATAGTCGGTCGAGAGGTCGCCTTTCCAGGCGCGGTAGCCTTTTTCCAGCCGAAGCGAATCCAGCGCGTACATGCCGAAGGGCTTTAGGCCATGCCTCTGGCCGGCGGCCCAGACCGCGTCGAAGACGGTAGCCGTGTCCGCGACCTTGGTGTGGATCTCCCAACCGAGCTCGCCGGCGAAGGAGACGCGCACCAGCTTCGCCCAGCGGCCGGCGATGGTCGTCTCCTGATGCGTCAGCCAAGGCAGGGAAAGATCGGCGTCGCAGACGTCAGCAAGAATAGCGCGCGAGTTCGGGCCGGCGAGAATCTGGGTTGAGTATTCCTCCGTGCGATCGGTCAGCCTGAAGGCCGCATCGGCCGGCATGCGCGACTTCAACCATTCGAAGTCGTGCCACTGCGCGACGGCCGCGGTGATTAGCGTCATCTGGTCCTCGCCATGGCGCACGACCGACATTTCGGTAACGATGCGGCCCTTATCGTCCGCGAAATAAACCAGGCCGATGCGGCCGGGCTTCGGCACGAGGCCGGTGACCTGCAGGGCCAGCCACTCGGCGGCGCCTTCACCTTCGAGATTGAAGCGCGAGAAGCCGGGCAAGTCGAGGATGCCGGCTGCGTCGCGCACAGCCAGGCATTCCTCGCGAACGCGCTGCTGCCATGGCCCGTCACGGCGGAAAGTCAGCGTTGATTCTTCCGAAATGTCGTCGCCCGGTTGCGCGTACCAGGTGGCGCGCTCCCAGCCGTTATAAGCGTCGAACTGGCCACCCCGCGCTTTGACGCGCTCATGCAGCGGCGAGTGCTTGCGGTCGCGGCCGGCCGGCCAGGCGTGGCGCGGGAACTGGATGGCGTATTCGTTGCCGTAGATCTCCATGCCCTTGGCAACGCAATAGTCGGGTGCCGAAGCAAAGGCGGTGAAGCGGCGCGGATCGCAGGACCACATGTCCCATTCGGTCTGGCCCTCGGTCACCCATTCGGCCAGCACCTTGCCGGCGCCGCCACCTTGCGCAATGCCGAAGGTGAAGACGCAGGCCTCGAAAGCATTCGGCACGCCGGGCATCGGACCGATCAGCGGATTGCCATCCGGCGCGTAAGGTATCGGCCCGTTGATCACCTTGGAAAGGCCTGCGGTGCCGAGGATCGGCACACGGGCTACGGCGTCGGCAAGGTAATGCTCGAGACGGTCGAGATCGTCCGGGAAAAGCTGGAATGAAAAATCCTCCGGCATCGGATCGTTGTGGCCGACCCAATGCGCGCGGCAATTGCGCTCATAGGGACCGAGATTCATGCCGGTCTTTTCCTGGCGCAGGTAGTAGGAGGTGTCGACGTCGCGCAGCAACGGCAGTTTCTTGCCCTGTTCCTTGGTCCATGCGGCCAGCTCGGGGATTTCCTCGAACAGGATATATTGATGGCTCATCACCATCATCGGCACTTCGCGGCCGAACATTTTTCCAACTTCGGCGGCGCGATAGCCGGCGGCATTGATCACGATCTCGCAGCGGATCTCGCCCTGCGGCGTCGCCACCACCCATTCGCCGTTTTCGCGGCGAACGCCGGTGACCGGGCAGAAGCGGATGATTTTCGCGCCCATGTCGCGCGCACCCTTGGCAAGCGCCTGCGTCAATTGCGCGGGATCGATGTCGCCGTCGCTCGGGTCGTAGAGCGCGCCTTTCAGCTCATGCGTCTCGATGAAGGGGTAACGGCGCTTGATCTCGTCGAGGCCGACGAGGTCGATGTCCATGCCTTGATAGCGGCCCATGCCTTTGGCGCGCTGGAACTCCTGCATGCGCTCCTTGGTGTGGGCGAGCCGCAACGAGCCGGTGACATGGTAGTTCATCGGATAGTCGACCGCGTCGGCGAGGCCCCGGTAGAGCTCGGTAGAATAGCGCTGCATGTTCATCAGCGACCAGGACGACGAGAAGGTCGGCACGTTGCCGGCCGCGTGCCAAGTCGAGCCGGAGGTCAGCTCGTTCTTTTCCAAGAGCACGCAGTCGGTCCAGCCCGCCTTGCAAAGGTGGTAAAGTGAGGAGGCGCCAACGACACCGCCTCCGATGATCACCACGCGTGCCGTGGTCGGCAAACCGGCCATGTTCTCCTCCAACGTCCAAAGCGCGTCAGGACGCGCTTTTGATTCTTTGTTTCACGCAGGCCCAAAAACCGCGGCACAGTTTTGGGCGGCATGCATTGGTTCAGTACACCGGTGGCGAAACCACCCAGATGACGACCGCCGGCTCGGCGCCAGGATTGCGCCAGCGGAACGGCTTGCCTTCGAAGCGGAACGAGTCGCCTTCGCTGAGCCGATGCCAGACGCCGCCGATCTCGAGCTCGAAAGTGCCCGACGCGACGTAGCCCGCTTCCTCGGTCGGGCGGCGCGCTTCGGTCTTCAATTCCGCGCCCGGCGCGAAGACCGAGCGCAGCATCTCGAAGCTACCGCCAAGATCGGGCGACAGAAGCTCCTCCACGAGGCCCGATTCGCTTGTCCCAAGCGAGCGGCGGCTGCCGGCGCGCACAACCACGCCGCGCTCCTCTTCGGCAGGCACGTCATGGCTGAAGAACAGGCTGAGCGGCACGCCGAAGAGTTCGGCGAAGGCCCGCAGGTCACCAAGCGAAGGGATCGACAAGCCGCGCTCGACCTGGCTGACCCAGCCTACTGAGCGGTCGAGCTTCATGGCAATCTCGGCAAGCGTCAACCCGCGGGCCTTGCGCAGCGCACGAATGTCGCCGGCCAGCAGCCGCTCGCCATTGTCCTGCTCCGATCTGATGGCGGTCGAGGTCACCCGCTCCTCGTGAAAAAATCTGCTCAAATTTCATGAGAAAGCAAGTGCATGAAAAAATCAAGTGAATTTTCATGCAACGCAAGATTTGCTTGCGCCATTTTGGCGGTTGATGCAAAGCCTCGCCATCGAATCGCGAGTGGGGCGTCCGGTCGAGGACCAGTTAGTTATTTGTGTCTGCCTATGGTCGTTGCGGGAATCGGGTTGCCGGGTCCAGCCATGCGTGAAGGGACGGCCCATGCTGGAAAAGAATGACCGGAGCACGCTCGACGCAGCGATCGTCGATGAGGCGATCATGTCGCGCCGGTCGGTGCGCGCGTTTTTGCCCGACATGGTCGACGACAGCACAATCCGCGCCATCCTGACGGTCGCGGCAAGGGCACCCTCGGGCACCAACATGCAGCCCTGGCGTGTCTATGTGACCAAGGGCGAGGTGAAGCGGCGCATCAGCGACGCCATCCTCAATTCGGGCATCCGCGCCGAAAAGGCCGAATGGGACGAGTACCGTTACTATCCCGACCAGTTCTTCGAGCCCTATCTCAGCCGGCGTCGCGCCAACGGTTTCGGTCTCTACGGCGCGATCGGCATCGGCCGGCGCGAAGTCGACAGGATGCGGGCGCAGCACGACCGCAACTTCGTCTTCTTCGACGCGCCGGTCGGCCTGATCTTCACGGTCGACCGGCGGCTGAACAAGGGCTCGTGGATCGACTACGGCATGTTTCTGCAGAACATCATGGTCGCGGCACGGGGCAGGGGCCTGCATACCTGTCCGCAGGCGGCTTTCGCGCCCTATCACCGGCAGATCCGCCCGGTGCTCGACATACCAGACGAGGAGATCGTGGTCTGCGGCATGGCGCTTGGTTATGAGGACACGTCCAAGCCCGAGAACGAATTCCGCACCGACCGCGCGCCGCTCGAAGACTGGGTGACGTTCGCGACATAGCTCTCCGGCGCGGATCGCAGCCCGATGTGCTAATCCGTGCCGATATGCCCGCCATGGCCGCTGACATGGGCACCGTCCTGCGGGGTGAGCCTGAAATAGGCGAGCAGCGCGCAAAGCGTGATCAAGCCTTCGACAACGAACAGGAGCCGGTAGTCGTTGACGCTCGCCTGGCCGCCGCCGGCGAGCAGCGAGAGCATGGCAGCGGCCAGACCGACGCTGATTGCCACCGCCAGCTGCCAAAGGATGTAGTACAGGGCGCTGAAGCGCGAGAGCTGCTCGGGCGCGATGTCCGAGTAGGCGAGGTTGCCGGTCGAGGCCCACTGCACCGAACGGAAAAGGCCGAAGGCGAAGATGTAGGCAAGCACGATCCAGGTAGGCGTGCTTTCCTGCATCAAGGCAAAACCGGCGACCAGCAGGGCGGCGATCGGCGTGTTGACGATCAGAACCCGCTTGAAGCCGAAGCGGTTCAAGATGCGCGGCATGAAGAAGCGCATCAGCAGCGAGCCGATCGCCGCGACGAAGGTCAGCGATCCGGCCTGCACCGCGCTCATGCCGAAGCCGAGCTGGAACATCAGCGGCAGCAGGAAGACAACGGAGCTTAGCCCTATCGTGTCGAGCCCGCCGCCGGTCAGAAAGCTGATGCGGAAGGTGCGGATGCGCAGCAGATTGAGGTCGAGCAACGGATTGCGGGCCCCCAGACAATAGAAGGCGGCGACAGTGAGGATGGCGATTGCCAGGCCGAGCTCGACGCCGATGATGCTGGCGGCGGCGTCCTTCGCGGCAAGCGAATCCATACCGAAGACGAGCAGCGCCATGCCGCCGCCGACTAGCAGGAAGCCGGGAAAATCGAAGGGCGTGCGGACCGGCTTGGTGGTCGTGGGGAACAGCGAGGCCGCGAGCAACGCGGCCGTCAGCGCGATCGGAATGTTGATGTAGAAGATCCAGCGCCACGAGACGTAAGTGGTCAGCGCGCCACCGACGAGGGGCCCGACCAGCGGGCCGGACTGGCCGGCGAGCGAAATATACATGTTGATCCTGAGCGTGCGGTCGCGCGGAAAGCTCGACAGGATTACGACCTGACCGAGGGTGCCCATCAGCGCACCGCCGAAGCCCTGCAGCGCGCGCGAGCCGACCAGCATCCAGATGTTTTCCGACAGGCCGCACAGGGCCGAGGCGCTGGCGAAGACCAGCAGCGCAAAGCAATAGACGTTGCGCAGGCCGAAGCGGTCGGCCAGCCAGCCGCCGAGCGGCATCGTGACGATGAGGCTCGCGACATAGACGGTGATCAAAAGCCCGAGCTGGCTCGGCGGGCGGCCCAGGCTTTCGCCGATGCCGGGCAGCGCGGTCACAATGACATTCTGGTCGAGGCTGGTCATGAACACGCCGAAGGCGACGGTCGCCGGCAACAGCAGCGACGGGTCACCCGCCGGAGCAAAGCGGGTCGTGGCTGTCGCCGTAGTCTCTGCGGTCATGGAAGGATGTTGTCGAACCGGTTGCCTGAGGGCTCCGAGAGCCGCGTTCCTTATCTATCGTCTTCGCTGGCCCAAGGCTCAAGCGGCAGTTGTGGCCGTCGATAGTGCCACGCGCCGGCTGAACCAATCCCCGAGTGCTGCCTGCTTAGAGGCAAATTCGGCACGGAAAACCGCCGCGCAGTTTCCTGGAATTGCGCTTAGTGCACCTCGTAGCCGACTTCCTCGCTCGCGTGGCACAAGGCCTTCCAAAAGGAGCGCGCGAAGGAGCGGAACACATAGATGTCGAATTGGTCGCCACCGGTGCGCTGGATCTGTGCAAAGACATCGTGGTGGTTGGTCGAGCGGCCGGCGCCGAGCGGGAAGGCCGGCAAGGCGAAGTCGATAGCGAAGAATTTCGCCATCACCCACTCCGCTTTCGGCCCGGCGATGCGAATCGCGGTGCGGCCATGCGAGAGATCGGTAATCGTGCCGATGGACGGCGTGATCAGGCCGGTGAACGCGGAAGCCAAGCCCTCGGCCTCGTCAACCACGGTGAATTTGCCCGGCGCGAATCCGAACGCGGCTTTCGCGCCGTTGACGACGCCGCCGCCGGCTCCATCCGGCAGGGCAAGGCCTGTCACCTTGTATATGCCGGACATCAGCCGCTTCTCCTCGCCCGGCCATGCTGCGAGCTGCAGGATCGAGCCCGGCCGCGTTTCGGACAGGATGACGTCAACGCCATGCTCGAAATTGCCGTGCGAGCCTGGATGATAGACCGGTTCAAGCGGCGACAGGCGCTCAGGCAATTGCCGCTCGGGAAGTTGTCGCTCAACCATGCATGCGGCTCCCGTCCGGATCGTAGAAATGGTTGGAGACGATCTCGACCGGCCCGAACCGGTTGCGCAGCGGATCGGAGACGAAGGCGCGCGTGCCGTGGCGCGCCTTGCCGCCTTTGACCAGCGCAAGCGCTATGTATTTGCCGAGCGCCGGCGAATAGCAGCAGGCGGTGATATGGCCGATCGAATCGTGCGGGTTCGCTTCGTCGAGTTCCTCGACGATATGTCCGCCACCGTTCAGCGCGCGGTTGTCGAGAGCGATCAAGCCGACCAGTTCCAGCCGGTCCGGGGCGATCAGGCCTTCGCGATCCATCATGGCGGAACCGATGAAGGGCTTCTTCTTCGACAGCATCCAGTCGAGATGCAGGTCGCGCGCCGTGGTGCGGCCGTCGATCTCCGCGCCGGTGACGTGGCCCTTCTCGATGCGCATGGTGCCAAGCGCCTCGAGCCCGTAGGCGACCAGGCCGAAAGGCTTGCCGGCCTCGATGAGAGCCTCCCAAACGCGCGTTCCATAGCCGGCGCCGGAATAGACCTCGAAAGCCATCTCGCCGGAGAAGGAGAGGCGGCAGATCATCACCGGCACGCCGGCGATCTCACCGTGCACAATGCCCATGAAGGGAAGCGAGGCGTTGTCGACGGCCGTGCCCTTCACGCAGGCAGCGAGGATCGCCCTGGCTTTCGGTCCGCCGATCGCGGCCCCCGCCCACTCGTCGGTGACGGAGGTGACGGTGACCTTCAGTTCCGGCCAGATCACGTCGAGGAAATACTCCAGATGCTGCATCACCTTGCCGGCATTGGCGGTGGTGGTGGTCATCAGGAAATCCTGTTCGCCAAGCCGCCATGTGGTGCCGTCGTCGAAGGCAAGCCCATCCTCGCGCAGCATCAGACCGTAGCGGGCCTTGCCGACCGCGAGGGTGGAAAACATGTTCGTGTAAACGCGGTCGAGGAATTCCGCCGCATCCGGGCCCTGAACGGCGATCTTCCCAAGCGTCGAGACATCGACGATGCCGGCGCTCTCACGCGTTGCCGCGGCCTCGCGGACATAGGCCTGCTCGACCGTCTCGCCGGCGAGACCGTAGATCATCGGGCGGTACCAGAGACCGGCCGCATACATGGTCGCGCCGTTGTCGATGTGCCAGTCGTGCATCGGCGTCAGCCGCTCGGGCTTCAGGTCGCCGAAGCGCTCGGCCGCCAGCGAGCCGATCGACACGGCCGTGTAGGGCGGCCGGAACCGCGTCGTACCGACTTCGGGGATCGGCTTGCCCAGCGCCTCGGCCATGATGGCGAGGCCCGGCACGTTGGAGTTTTTGCCCTGGTCGGTCGCCATGCCGAGCGTGGTGTAGCGCTTCAGATGCTCGACCGAGACGAAGCCCTCGCGGTGCGCGAGCCGCACATCCTCGGCGGTCACGTCGTGCTGGAAATCGACGAAGCTTTTGCCCTCGGCCTTGATCTCGAAGACCGGTGCCGGATCCGGTTCGCCGGGGACGGCCTCCACGACGGGTAGCGGAGCGGAGGATGCGCTTCCGCCGGCGGCCTGAATGCCAGCCGCGCGGCCTTCGGCAATCGCTTCCGCGGTCGAGAAACTGCCGGTGAAGGCGCCGGCGCCGATCCAGCGCTGCGTCGGCTGCGGCGGCAGGAAGGCCTGCCTGGCAGGGTTCCATATGGCCCTGGCTCCAGCCTGGCTGGCGAGATGGATCGTCGGCGACCAGCCACCCGACATCAACAGGCAGTCGGCATGGATGCTGCGCTCGTCGCCGCTCAGCGCGCCGTTCATCAATTCGAAGCGCCGCACCTTGAGACCGGTGAGCGCCTTGCCGCCTTCGGTCGCAACTACGGCATGGCCGGCAAGCAGCTCTGCTTCGGCCTGGCTCGCCAGCCTGCTCATCTCGTTCGACACGTCGCTGCGGACATCGACGATGGCCACGACGGCGGCCCCGGCCTTCTTCAGTGCAACGGCGGAACGATAGGCGCTGTCATTGTTGGTGAACAGTGCGATGCGTTCACCGGGCAGCACGCCATATTCATTGGCGTAGCGTTCGGCCGCATGCGCCAGCATGACGCCCGGACGATCGTTGCCGGGGAATACCAGCGGACGCTCGAAGGAGCCGGTGGCGAGAACCACCGTTTTGGCGCGGATCGCCCAGTAGCGCTGGCGCGGCTCGCCCTTGGCCGGAACTTCCTTGTGGTCCGTCACCCGTTCGAGCGCGGCCAGCGTGTTGCCGTCGTAATAGCCCCACACCGTCGTGCGCGGCAGAAGGCGGACATTGTCATTGCCTTCGAGCTGGCCGACGATGCGCGCCGCCCAGTCGGCTGCCGACGCCCCGTCGATGGTTTCGCCCGACCAGTTGGCGGAGCCGCCGAACTTTGCCTCGAGCTCGGCCAGGATCACGCGGGCGCCCTGGTCGGCCGCGGCCTTCGCCGCCATCAGCCCGGCCGGGCCGGAACCGACGACCAGCACGTCGCAGAAGGCGTTCATGCGCTCGTAGCGCGAGGTATCGGGCGCGGTGCCGGCTCTGCCGAGGCCGGCGGCGCGGCGGATGAAATGCTCGCAGAACATCCAGAAGCGCGTGCCTTTCAACGGGCCGATCACCGGTCCCATGAAGGTCTTGTAATAGAAGCCGGCCGACAGGAGCTTGCCGCCGAGCTGGTTGAGCGCGCCGATATCCCAGGCGAGCGAGGGGGAGCGGTTCTGGCTGACCGCGACGAGCCCGTCATAGATCTCGACCATGGTGGCGGGAATGTTGGGCTCGCGCACCTCGCCGCGCAGCACCGTCACCAGAGCGTTCGGTTCCTCGACGCCGGCGGCGAGCAGGCCGCGCGGGCGATGGTATTTGAACGAACGGCCGAACAGCGTCACGCCGTTGGCGAGCAGCGCCGAAGCGAGCGTGTCGCGGGCGTGTCCGGTATAGCGCGCGCCGTCGAAGGTGAAGCGGATGGTGCGCAGCCGGTCGATGCGGCCGCCGGTTTCTGTGCGGCGAGGGCTCACTGGTGGCCTCCCGCTTTGTGGCCCGCGGACTTGTGTCCGCCACGGGCAAAGGCAGTGCTCAAGATTTCATGGGTTAAGGTGTTTCGCACCACCCGCAGATGCGCGCGGCAGCCGCCGGAATGCTGCCAGATCTCATTGTGGTCGCCGGCCGGGTTCAGCCGGTCGTAGACATAGGCATTCCAGGCGTCGAGATCCTGCGAGGCAGGCTGCGGCCGCTCGCGGTTGCCGTCGCCCTGGTAGGTGAACTCAATGACATCGCGCGGGCCGCAATAGGGACAAGTGATCAGCATATGATTCGAAACCTAATGCAGCCGCGGCGTCGCGCCCTGGCCTTTGTCGTCGATGATGAGGCCGCGATAGAAACGGTCGAGCGTGAAGGGCGCGTTGAACTCGTGCGGCTCGTCCTTGGCGATGGTCCAGGCAAAGCACCATCCTGAGGCTGGCGTTGCCTTGAAGCCGCCATAACACCAGCCGCAATTGAGATACATGCCGGGCAGCGGGCCGGTGGTGATGATCGGCGAACCGTCCATCGTCATGTCACAAAGCCCGCCCCAGGAGCGCAGCATGCGCACCCGCGCCAGGCCCGGGAAGAGTGCCAGCATCTCGCTCATCACCTCGTCGACGACGGGCAGGCTGCCGCGCTGGGCATAGCTGTTGTAGCCGTCGAGGTCCCCGCCATAGACGAGGCCGCCCTTGTCGGATTGCGAGATGTAGAAGTGGCCCATGCCGAAGGTGAGAACGGTGCCGATGATCGGCTTCAGCGATTCCGAGACGAAGGCCTGCAGAACGTGGCTTTCGATCGGCATATGCGAAATGCCGGCAAGCTGCATGACTTGGCCGGTGCTGCCGGCCACCGCAAGCGCCACCTTCTTGGCGCGGATATCGCCGCGCGTCGTCGTCACACCGGTGATGCGGTCGCCGTCGCGCAGGAAGCCGGTGACCTCGCAATTCTCGATGATGTCGACGCCGCGCCGGTCGGCGCCGCGCGCATAGCCCCAGGCGACGGCGTCGTGGCGCGCGGTTCCGGCACGCGGCTGCATCAGCCCGCCAAGGATTGGAAATCGCGCCGAGCCCGAAACGTTCAGGGCCGGAACAAGGCGCTTGATCTCTTTGACGCTCATCAGTTCGGCGTCGACGCCGAGATGGCGCATGGCATTGCCGCGCCTTGCGTAGTCGTCGACCTGAGCCGGCGTGTGCGCGAGGTTCAGGCAGCCCCGCTGCGAGAACATGACGTTGTAGTTGAGGTCATGCGACAGGTTCTCCCACAGCTTCATCGAATGTTCGTAGAAGCGGGTGTTCTGCGGCAAAAGATAGTTGGAGCGCACCGCCGTGGTGTTGCGCCCGACATTGCCCGAGCCCAGCCAGCCTTTTTCCAGCACAGCGACATTGGTGATGCCGTGCTCCTTGGCGAGGTAATAGGCGGTCGAGAGCCCATGGCCGCCGCCACCGATGACGATCACATCATAGGACGCCTTGGGGTCCGGCTTGCGCCAGGCCGGTTTCCAGTCCTGGTTGCCGTTGAGCGCGTTCTTGAGCAGCGAAAAGGCTGAGTATTCCGCCATTCTTCCTGTCGTCCTTTTGGTGCGAGCCGGCAGACTATAGAGCAGGCGAGAAGCGCAAAGCCAAGATTGCGCCATCGCTTTTCGACAGGCCGACTTCGATCCGCGCCGAGGCCCGCGGATGGAGACGTCTTGCCGCCTGATAGGCCGGTCTTTATCAAGGGCAGGATTTTCGAAGATTTTTCGGCCGTGAGTCGCCCGTCACGTCATGATTTTCCGACTGCTCCGCCTGATCCTGATCGCCATTGTCGCCGTCGCGGCGCAGCCCTCGCCCGGCGCGATGGCGCAGGCGATCGGCCAGGGCTCCACGCAGCTCATCGCCGACCAGACCAAGGCCATCCAGGATCTGACGGCCAAGACCGACGGACTGGAGAAGAAGTTAAGCGCCCCAGACCAGGACGATGCCGGCCTTGTCGATATCCGCTTGCAGCTCGAGGATATTTCACGGGCAGCGCTGAACAGCGCGCTCGCGTTCCGATCGCGCCTCAACGACATCAATGCGCGCATCCAGGTATTGGGGCCGCCGCCGGCCCAGGGGCAGCCGCCGGAGCCGGCGATCGTCGCCAACGAGCGCGCGGCGCTTACGGCCGAGAAGGCCGAGATCAACGCCGTGGTCGCCGGCGCGCAGAACCTGTCCATCCGCATCAGCGGGCTGGTCGACAGGATCGCCACGCTACGCAGTCAGCTTTTCCGCAGCGTTCTGACGAAACGCTACGAGTTGAGCGATGCGCTGAGCCCGCAGGCCTTTTCCGACGCGCACGACCAGTTCACCGGCCTCTACAAGGCGGTGGCGTCCTGGCTCACCTTCGCATTGAAGTTCAAGTTCCAGGCGATGCTTGCGGCGACGCTGATGGCGCTGGCGCTGGCGGCCGTGCTGCTGATCGGGGGCAGGCGTCTCTTCGGCCGCATCTTCGAGGCCGATGCTTCGGTCGAAGAGCCGTCGTACCTGAGCCGGCTTTCGGTGGCGTTCTGGTCGACGCTGCTGCCGACCGTGGCGCTCGGCGCGTTCCTCGCCTCGACCGTGTTCTTCTTCAACTATTACAACGTCCTGCGCGGCGACATCGGCGAATTCCTCAACGCGCTGCTCTCGGTCGTCGCGGTGGCGTTCTGCGTCAACCGGCTGACCAATGCCGCCCTAGAGCCGCGGCTGCCGAACTGGCGGCTTATTCCAGTCGCAACCGGACCGGCGCGTTGGCTGGTGCGGCTG
>NZ_RZSV01000126.1:0-16236 GCF_004023205.1 Mesorhizobium sp. M1A.F.Ca.IN.020.03.2.1
CGACCTGTTCGGCCATACCGCCGAACGGCGCGCCGAGCGGCAACTGCTTGCGCAATACGAGGCCGATCTCGATCTGATCGCCGCAGCACTTGCGCCGGGCAAGGTCGAGGCCGCCGCCGCTCTGGCCTCCGTTCCGGCGCTCATCCGCGGCTATGGCCATGTCCGGCAGGCCAGCGCCGCCAAGGCGTCCGAAGAGCGCTCCAGGCTGCTGCAGCGGCTGACCGAGGCCGCTCCGGTGCCCGTTCTCAGCGCTGCCGAGTGATTGCGCCAGACCAATCCCGAAGTTTTCGTCGGTCGGCCTAAAGTGCCTCGCGTGGAAATGGATCCAGGAGAGGCGCTTTAGGCCTTTGTTCGATGCAGGTCGTTCTCCCAAAACCGCTGCGCACTTGTGGGTGACATGCGTTAGGTCCTTTGCGGCCCTTGGCCGGCAGACCGAAGCCGCTGCTCAAGGCGGTTCTGTTCTAAGCCTTTCTTAAGGCGGTTGTGTCATGACAAGGCTTAGCGTTGGGCCGACCCTATGGGCAAAACAAAGACCGAAAGCATCCCAGCGGATGTTTATATCCAATTTGTGCGGTCGTTGTTCGACAACGCGCACATGTTGTTGATCGGTGGCGCGTGCTACTGGATCCTCGGATTCATGATCTATCTGCGCACCCACAATCCCCTGTTCCTGGCGTTTTCTTTTGCCCTGCTTTCCGTCAGCCTTATCCGTTACTTCGGCATTCGCGGCTTCCTGAGGACAGGCGGCGCGATTGCCGATGTCGAACACGCGCAGCGGTTGGAGCGCAGCTACATCCTGAAGGGCTGCCTTCAGGGTCTCGGATTGGGCGCGCTGTGTTTCGTGTCGATCTACATATATCCCGAACCGTTCGCCGAGCTCGCGGCAATGTCGCTCACGCTGGCGACCCTGGTCACCGTTGTCGCCCGCAACTATGGGTCGCCGCGCATGGTGCGGATCTTTTCCGTGACCTTCATCGGTCCGGCGGCTCTCGCGCTCCTGCTGCGCATGGACGCGCCCTCCGTCGTCCTCGGCCTGATGATCATCCCGATGACGTTCATCACCATCACCGGCGCCGATCATGTCCGCAACGTGCTGTTCTCGGCGGTCATCGGCCACAAGCAGGCGAGAAACCTGACGCGCAGGTTCGACCGCGCGCTCAACACGATGTCGCACGGCCTGGTCATGCTCGGCCCCGACGGGCGCGTCGCCGTCGCCAATGCCGAGGCCGCCCATCTGATGTCGCTGAAATCGGCCGACGCGCTGCTCGGGCGCTCGATCCACGGCCTTCTGATGCGCGGCGTCGCCGGCGGCATGCTGGCACCGAAGGATTGCCGCTACATCGAGGCGCAGCTGACGCGCGCCTTGCGCGAGGGCCGGGACCGCAAGGTGCTCGTGTCGCTCGCCAATGGCCAGCACTACGAGTTCTCCGCGCGCGAAGGCAGCCAGGAACTCGGCGTCATCACCTTCGAGGACGTCACGGCCCGGGTCGAGGCGGAGGAAAAGATCCGCTTCATGGCGCGCTACGACAACCTCACCGGCCTGCCGAACCGTGCCTACTTCCACGAGCTGGTCGGCGAAGCCATGGCGTCCGGCGACCGCGACCGGCTCTGCGGCTTGGCGGTGCTCGACCTCGATGATTTCAAGAGCGTCAACGACACGCTCGGCCACCCGGTCGGCGACGGTCTGATCTACGCCGTAGCCGAGCGCCTGGCAGCGGTCGCCGGGCCGGGCATCAATGTCAGCCGCTTCGGCGGCGACGAATTCATGATCTATTTCGACCGCATCGAGGATGAGAGCCATCTCAGCAGCCTGCTCGACGAGATCTTCGCCGGCCTGCAGGGCGAAGTCGACGTCGCCGGTCACGGCCTGCGCATCCAGAGCAGTGGCGGCGCGGTGTTGTCCGTGGTCAAGGACACCGACGTCGACGGCATGATCGTCAAGGCGGACCTCGCGCTCTACAAAGCCAAGGAGCTCGGCAAGAACGGCTGGCGGCTGTTCGAGGCATCGATGGACGCCGCCTTCCGCAATCGCCAGCTGATGAAGGCCGATCTGCGCAGCGCCGTGCAAGCCAAGGAATTGCGCGTCGTCTACCAGCCGATCGTGTCGATGAGCACCATGCGCATCGCCAGCTGCGAGGCGCTCTGCCGCTGGGATCATCCCGATCTCGGCCCGATTTCGCCGGGCGTCTTCATTCCGCTGGCCGAGGAGATGGGCATCATCTCCGAGATCAGCTCTTTCGTGCTGCAGGCGGCCTGCGCCGAATGCGCCAAATGGCCGGCCCAGACCAGCGTTTCGATCAACCTGTCGGCCAAGGACTTCCGCAACCGCGACGTCGTGCAGAAGGTGCGCGATGCGCTGGCGGCGTCGGGCCTTGCGCCGCACCGGCTCGAGATCGAGGTGACGGAGACTGCCCTGCTCGACGACAAATCACTGACCCGCGAGCTGATCGAAGAGCTGAAAGCGCTGGGCGTCCGCATCGCGCTCGACGACTTCGGCACCGGCTATTCCAGCCTCAGCTACCTGCACAAGCTGCCGCTCGACAAGATCAAGATTGATCGCTCCTTCCTGATCGACGTGACCCAGAGCCCCCAGTCGCTCGATCTTCTGAAGGGTATCGTCGGCTTGACCCGGACGCTGGGCCTGGTCGTCACGATCGAAGGGGTGGAGACTTTCGAGCAGCTGAAGATATTGGTGCGTTCGGTCAAGCCAGACCTCGTGCAAGGCTTCCTGTTCGGCGCCGCGCTCAGCGCGTCCGGCATCGAGACGATGTCGAACGTCACCTGGCCATTCGCCGCGGACCTGCGCCTCGCCCCCAGACGGTCGGCCAGATAGGGAATTTCATCATTCAGGATTAAGAATGCGCGTTGCGTTGGCTACGCAGCAATTTTCGTCCAATCGGAAGGTTTTGACCCGATTGTTCAGGATCAAAAGCTCACATTTGTTTTCTCTAAGCAATTCAATACGGCAAAGTATTTTGGCTTGATGCCCTATATTACCGGTAGCTGCGGCAGCCAAGTCCTTTCAGCTCTGGCATCTGTGAACTCCTTGACATCGGATGCGTGCCAAGGTCCGAGTGTGCGGTCGACTTTTCCGCCCAACCCTTTCCGGCGCATTGTTAAGGTTAACGGAAGGTAAACCAGCAGTATCGAATTTTCGGCTTGTGTCTCATTTTGACTCGAATAGCCTGTTTACAGGCGGATACGAGGACTTGAGGATGGATGCTGCAAGAAACGATGCGCAGGCTGACGCCGGCGCAAATGCTGGCTCGGCGCTGAATCGTTCGATCATGCAATTGCTGGAGCATGTCGATTATCGTTTGATCACGGGGGGCGAGGATCTGGAGGCGATCTACCGCCTTCGCTATCAGTCCTACCTGCGCTCAGGCATGTGCGGCCCGATCGCCAGCGGGATGTTCGAGGATCGCTGGGACAACCTGCCGAATTCCTACCGGTTCGGCGTCTATTTCGATGGCCACTTGGTCAGCACGCTGCGGCTCCATTACATTTCCCGCGAGCACCCCTATTCGCCCTCTGTCGACGCCTATCCGGAAATCTTGGCAGAGCGGCTTGCCCGCGGAGAAACCTTCATAGACGGAACCCGGTTCGCAACCGACGCGGATAGCGCGCCCGCGCCCGGAGTCCTGCCTTTCCTGACGCTGAGGCTCGGCATGGTGGCTTCCAGCTATTTTGGCCAGACGGCCGTGCTGACGCCGGTCAAGGTCGAACATTCCGCCTACTACGCCCGCATCTTCCATGCCGTGCAGCGGACAGAAGGCAAGGTGTTTCCGGGTGTCCTTGCGCCGATCGCCTTGTTCGAGATCCCCTGCGGTGAAAACTTGCGCCAGACGCTCGACCGCTTCCCGTTCTTCAAGTCGACGCCGGTGGAGCAGCGGATGATGTTCGCCAATCCGGCCATCAACCGGCTCACCCCTCTGTCGATCGTACCGACGGCCAAATACTATCGCGATGCCGCCTGAACGGGCGTCCTTCCGCGCCTCGTGAACCTTCCCCGCGGCTCCCGCGTTACGAGTACCGGCGTCACTGATCATCGACGGCGCCGCATTCTTGCCCCAGGCTTGTCGCCGGCTCAAATCGGGTTTTTCACGGGAAGGAGTACGATTATGACCATCCACTCGCTTGCGCTCACGCCCCTGATCTCGCTGATCGCCGGCATATTGATCCTGGTGATGCCGCGCCTGCTCAACTACATCGTCGCGCTCTATCTGATCGCGGTCGGCCTGCTCGGCCTGTTTCCGCACCTCGCCGCCTAATGTATCTCGCCCGGAACTGTGCAGCGGTTCTGGGCAACGGCACCCATCAAAAAGAGCTTTGAAGCGTCTCGCCTGAATCCGATTCAGCGCGACGCGCTTTAAAGATCCACGACGCCCCTCGCCACGGCGAGGGCCTCCCATCGCAATTTTAGCTTCCGCCCATTTCAACTTTCGTTTGAGGCTGTTGTCGCGGGCCGTGCGGCAATAGCGCCATTGCTCTTGCTCGGGCTTTTCGCTATGTGCCTCGAAGGCATTTTCGAAGGGGTATTCCTATGGCTGATCACACGCCGACCGGTCCTGTCGAACTGGGCGCGCAGATGGACTATGCCGAGCATGATCGTACCTACAACGCATTCCTGGCGCTCGCCAAATACGGCTCGCTCGTCTGCGCCGCCATTCTGCTGGCCATGGCCTTCGGCTTCTTCGCGGGCGGCTTCTTCTCGGCGACCATCCTGTTCATCGTGATCATGGCCGTCGGCTATTTCATTCTGCGGTAGACTTTCCAAGCCATTGCGTTCGACGTTCCGCCGGAGGTCCCGGCCGACGCCTTGCGCAGCAAGGTTCCAGCCGAAAGGATCATGCGGTGGGGCAGACGGTATTCATCCCTCGTGAGCTTGACGCGAACGAGCCGCGAGTCGCGGCCTCGCCCGAGACGGTGAAACGGCTGGCGGGCCTGGGCTTCGAGGTGATCGTCGAGAAGGGCGCCGGCCTCGGCTCGCGCATTACCGATCAGGAATTTGCCGCCGCCGGCGGCACGATTGGAACTGCCGGGGACGCCAAGAACGCCGATGTGGTGCTGAAGGTGCGCCGGCCGACCGATGCCGAGCTCAAGGGCTACAAATCGGGCGCGGCCGTCATCGCCATCATGGATCCTTACGGCAACGATGCGGCGCTGGCCGCGATGGCCAAGGCCGGCATCACCGCCTTCTCGATGGAGTTCATGCCGCGCATCACCCGCGCGCAGGTGATGGACGTGCTTTCCTCGCAGGCCAATCTTGCCGGCTACCAGGCGGTGGTCGATGCGGCGGCCGAATATGACCGCGCGCTGCCGATGATGATGACGGCGGCGGGCACGGTGCCGGCAGCAAAAACCTTCATCATGGGCGTCGGCGTCGCCGGTCTGCAGGCGATCGCCACAGCGCGCCGTCTCGGCGCCGTCGTCACCGCCACCGACGTGCGC
The DNA here is from genome assembly GCF_004023205.1 of Mesorhizobium sp. M1A.F.Ca.IN.020.03.2.1. Lineage (NCBI taxonomy): Bacteria > Pseudomonadati > Pseudomonadota > Alphaproteobacteria > Hyphomicrobiales > Phyllobacteriaceae > Mesorhizobium > Mesorhizobium sp. M1A.F.Ca.IN.020.03.2.1. Next base: position 5,452 of record NZ_RZSV01000126.1, read on the forward strand.
CCCGCGGTGAAGGAGCAGGTGCAGTCGCTCGGCGCAAAGTTCCTGGCGGTCGAGGACGAGGAGTTCAAGGCGGCGGAGACCGCCGGCGGCTACGCCAAGGAAATGTCAAAGGAATATCAGGCCAAGCAGGCGGCACTGACCGCAGAGCACATCGCCAAGCAGGATATCGTCATCACCACGGCGCTGATCCCTGGACGTCCGGCGCCGAAGCTGGTGTCGGCCGCCATGGTCGCCTCGATGAAGCCGGGCTCGGTGATCGTCGACCTCGCCGTCGAACGCGGCGGCAATGTCGAAGGCGCGGTGCCAGGCAGGGTCGTGACGACGGAAAACGGCGTCAAGATCGTCGGCCATCTCAATGTGCCCGGTCGTGTCGCTGCATCCGCTTCGCTGCTCTACGCCAAGAACCTCTACGCCTTCCTCGAGACGATGGTCGACAAGGCGACGAAGACCCTTGCCATCAAGCGCGATGACGAGTTGGTCAAGGCGACGATGCTGACCGATGCCGGCCAAGTCGTGCACCCCAGTTTCGCCAAGGCCGCCGGGCAGCCGCGCACCGAGCCGGCTGCGATCCCGGCCACGGTCCTGGTCGCGGATGCCGCCGACAAGAAACCGGCGCCCAGGAGGAGGGCCGCAGCCAAGTCACCCTCGCCTAAGCCAGAAGGGACCGCGTGATGGAACAGCTGCAGAAAGCCCTCGACCAGCTCGATCAGGCGACGGCTGCCGTACGCCTCGCGGTGCAGGATCTCGCCAATGCGCCCGCCGGCGCCGAGGCTGCCGGCAACGCCGCGCACGCGCTCTCGGGCGGCGCCATCGATCCCTTTGTCTTCCGCTTCGCCATCTTCGTGCTGGCGATCTTCGTCGGCTATTATGTCGTCTGGTCGGTGACGCCGGCGCTGCACACGCCGCTGATGGCCGTCACCAACGCCATCTCCTCCGTCATCGTCGTCGGCGCGCTGCTCGCCGTCGGCATCGCGGCCTCCGGCCTTGCCGCGGGCTTCGGCTTCATCGCCCTGGTGCTGGTGTCGGTCAACATCTTCGGCGGCTTCCTCGTCACCCAGCGCATGCTCGCCATGTACAAGAAGAAGGAAAAGTGACGTGACCGTCAATCTCGCTTCCTTCCTCTATCTGGTCTCCGGGATCCTGTTCATCCTGGCGCTGCGCGGCCTGTCGCATCCGACCACCAGCCGCCAGGGCAATCTCTACGGCATGATCGGCATGGGCATTGCCATCGCCACCACGCTGGCGCTGGCGCTGCCCTCGGCCGGCCGCTTCGGCCTGATCGTGCTCGGGCTTGCCATCGGCGGCGGCGTCGGCGCCTATGTGGCGCGCCGCATCGCCATGACCTCGATGCCGCAGCTGGTCGCCGCCTTCCACTCGCTCGTCGGTTTCGCCGCCGTCATGGTGGCGGCGGCTGCCATCTACGCGCCGGAAAGCTTCGGCATCGGCACGGCCGGCGACATCCATGCCCAGGCGCTCATCGAGATGAGCCTCGGCGTCGCGATCGGTGCCATCACCTTCACCGGCTCGGTCATCGCCTTCCTCAAGCTCGACGGCCGCATGTCCGGCAAGCCGATCATGATCGGCGGCCGCCACCTGATCAACATCGCGCTCGGCGTAGCCCTCGTGGTGCTGATCGTGCTGCTCGTCACCACCGAATCCAAGCTAATCTTCTGGCTGATCGTCGCCGCTTCGCTGGTGCTCGGCGTGCTTCTGATCATCCCGATCGGCGGCGCCGACATGCCGGTCGTGGTGTCGATGCTGAATTCCTATTCCGGTTGGGCGGCAGCGGCGCTCGGCTTCACGCTCGGCAATCTGGCGCTGATCATCACCGGTGCGCTGGTCGGTTCTTCCGGTGCGATCCTGTCCTACATCATGTGCAAGGGCATGAACCGCTCCTTCATCTCGGTCATTCTCGGCGGCTTCGGCGGCGAGACGGCTGCGGCTGCCGACGACGGCATCGAGCGCACCGTCAAGCAGGGCTCGGCCGACGACGCCGCCTATCTGATGATGAACGCGCAGAAGGTCATCATCGTGCCCGGCTACGGCATGGCGGTCGCGCAGGCGCAGCATGCGCTGCGCGAGATGGCCGACAAGCTCAAGGCCAATGGCGTCGAGGTAAAATACGCCATCCATCCGGTTGCCGGCCGCATGCCTGGCCACATGAACGTGCTGCTCGCCGAGGCCAATGTGCCCTATGACGAGGTGTTCGAGTTGGAGGATATCAACTCCGAATTCGCCCAGGCCGATGTCGCCTATGTCATCGGCGCCAACGACGTCACCAACCCGTCCGCGCGAGATGACAAGAGCAGCCCGATCTACGGCATGCCGATCCTCGACGTCGACAAGGCCCGCACCTGCCTGTTCGTCAAGCGCTCGCTGGGTTCGGGCTATGCCGGCATCGACAACACGCTGTTCTATAAGGACGGCACCATGATGCTGCTCGGCGACGCCAAGAAGATGACCGAGGAAATCGTCAAGGCCTTCGATCACTGATCCGGCTTGCCATCTCAAAGACCGAAAAGCCCGGCCGTGAGCCGGGCTTTGTCTCTCAATCACCGGATGGTTCAGTCTAGCCTTTGGACAGGAAAAGCGCCTCGTCTTCGTCGCGCTGCTTGCCGCCGAGAGCTGCGGCAGCGCTGGCGATGAATGCGCCGATGACCAACGCCAAGGCGCCGATCAGGGCAAATGAGGCCGTTGCCTTCCTGGCCGTGTCTGCCGCCTGCTTGGCCTTGGTCTTGGCCTCCTCCACCTTTGCAAGCACCGCATCGACACGGGCCTTTGCGTCGGCTTCCGGAAGGCCTGTGCGGGCAGTCACAAGCTGCGCCAGGTAGGTCTTGTCGTCGGCCGACACCTCACCGGAGGCGGCACTTGCGACCAGGATGCGAGACGCTTGCGCCGTGGTCGCCGCGTCGTTTTGCGGATTGGCGGCTGCAAGCTTGCTCGCATCCGCCGGACGGAACAGCGTGTCGACGAAATACGATGTCGCATTGTCGACCGAGGCGCCGTTGGCGTTTGCCGACGCGCCTGCCGAGGCACCCATCGCGGCGCCCGACGCGACAGTGGATGCCGCCTGCACGCCCGTCCCAACTGCAGCCGACAGGACCGAGCCGAGAACACCGGCGACAAGCAACGTGGCCAGCGCCCAGGCAAGGAAGCCGTGGGTGGTGTCGCGGAAATAGACCTCGTCAGTGTGGACGCCAACCCATTTGGTCCGCAACCGCCCGGCAAGATAACCGCCTAGGCCCGCCGACAGCCATTGCACGACGATTAACCAGGCGCCGGTGGTAGCCGCGAAGGTGGTGACCGAAGGATTCGACGCGGACCAGGGCGAAACCATCGTCAGCCCGAGTCCGGAGCCGAGCAAGGTAAGGATGAGAGTCAAAGCCGAGGCTGCGAAAGCGCCAGCGATGATCGGCCCCCAACTGACGGCGGTGGCGGAGGATTCTAGCGTACCGGGAGCATCGGTTGCCGATAGGGTGGGCTGCATCGAAGCCTCCTAGCGGGCAAAAAGCATGATGAGAATGATGATCGGAATCGGAACCCCGAGCAACCAGAGCAAGATACCGCGGCCCATCGAAACCTCCTGAAACAAGTTGTGATCGATCTGTCACAATGTTTCAGGAGACCTTCTGTTCCGGTCGGATCACCCTATCCGCCACGGACGGCGGACCGACGGCAGGCTGAGAGGCCCGATGGCACGGTCCTCAAATATCCAGATTGGCCACCGACAGCGCATTGTCCTGGATGAACTCGCGCCGCGGCTCCACCTCGTCGCCCATCAGCCGTGAGAACAGGCTGTCGGCGTCGGTCGCGTCGGCCACCTTGACCTGAAGCAGCGAGCGCACATTCGGATCCAGCGTGGTTTCCCAGAGCTGTTCGGCGTTCATCTCGCCAAGGCCCTTGTAGCGCTGCATGGTCAGTCCCTTGCGGCCAGCCGCGAACACCGCGTTGAGCAGCGCCAGCGGCCCGGAAAGGAGCTCGGAAGTCTCCTTGCGGCGCAGCGCCGGCTGCTCGCCATAGACTTCCGCCAGGCGCGCTGCATAGCGGTCCAGCTGGCGCGCATCGGCCGAATTGATCAGCCCGGCATCGAGCTGGACCGCGTCCTTGACGCCGCGCACGGTGCGTTCGAAGACATAGCCGCCCGACCCGTCATTGGAGGTCGACAGCCGTCCGCTCCAGCCGCGCTCGGTCTCCTCGGCGATCATGTCGAGCCGCCTGGCGACGTGTTCGGCCATGGCGGTGGCGCGGCCGAGATCGGCGAGCACGTCGGCGTTGAGCGCGCCGGCGATCGCCGCCTGCTCGACGACACTGCGGTTGTAGCGCGTGTGCAGCCCGTTGATCAGGTGCCGCACCGCCAAGGCGTCGTCGACCGCGCCGCGCAGGTCCTGTCCGGTCCGCACCTCGCCGGAGGCGAGCGTCAGTGAAGCCTCTTCCAGCCCGGACTCGATCAGATATTCCTCATAGGCGCTTTCGTCCTTGAGATATTGCGAGCTCTTGCCCCGCGTCACTTTGTAGAGCGGCGGCTGGGCGATGTAGAGATGGCCGCGCTCGATCAGCTCCGGCATCTGCCGGAAGAAGAAGGTGAGCAGCAGCGTGCGGATGTGGGCGCCGTCGACGTCGGCGTCCGTCATCAGGATGATCTTGTGGTAGCGCAGCTTGTCGGCGTTGAACTCGTCCTTGCCGATCGAGGTGCCGAGCGCCGTGATCAGCGTGCCGATCATGTCGGAGCTGAGCATACGGTCGAAGCGCGCCCGCTCGACATTCAGGATCTTGCCCCGCAGCGGCAGGATCGCCTGGTTCTGGCGCGAGCGCCCGCCCTTGGCCGAGCCGCCGGCCGAGTCGCCCTCAACGATGAAGATTTCCGATTTCGCGGGATCGCGCTCTTGGCAGTCGGCAAGCTTGCCGGGCAGCGAGGTGACGCCGAGCGTGCTCTTGCGGGTTATGTCGCGCGCCTTGCGCGCGGCTTCGCGCGCGGCGGCCGCCTGGATCACCTTCTCCACCACCACCTTGCCTTCGCTTGGATGCTCTTCCAGCCAGGTGCCCAGCGCCTCGTTGACCAGGCTTTCCACCACCGGCCGGACTTCCGAGGAGACCAGCTTGTCCTTGGTCTGCGAGGAGAATTTCGGATCCGGAACCTTGACCGACAGAACGGCCGTCAGGCCTTCGCGGCAGTCGTCGCCGGTGAGCGAAACCTTTTCCTTCTTGGTCTGGCCGGAGGACTCGCCATAGCCGGTGATCTGCCTGGTCAGCGCGGCGCGGAATCCGGCCAGATGCGTGCCGCCGTCGCGCTGCGGGATATTGTTGGTGAAGGCCAGCACGTTCTCGTGGTAGCTGTCGTTCCACCACATCGCCACCTCGACGGTGATGCCGTCGCGCTCGGCGCGAATGGCGATCGGCTTCTCGATCAGCGGCTTCTTCACCCGGTCGAGATACTTGACGAATTCCTCTAGGCCGCCGTCATAATGCAATTCGTGGCGCACGAGGTCGGCATGGCGCGCGTCGGTCAGCACGATGCGCACGCCGGAATTGAGGAAGGCGAGCTCGCGCAGCCGGTGCTCGAGCGTGTTGTAGTCGAATTCGACCATGGTGAAGGTTTCGGCTGACGGGAAGAAGGTGATCTCGCTGCCGCTGCGGCCTTCATAGGTCCCCGGTCGCTTGTCCTGCTCGTAGGTGCCGGTCACCTTCAGCGGAGCGTCGGCATTGCCGTGCGTGAAGCTCATCTCGAAGATTTCGCCGTTGCGACGGATCTTGAGCTTGAGCCATGCCGAAAGAGCGTTGACCACCGAGACGCCGACGCCGTGCAGGCCGCCCGAAACCTTGTAGGAGTTCTGGTCGAATTTGCCGCCGGCATGCAGCTGGGTCATGATCACTTCGGCCGCCGAGACGCCCTCGCTGGGATGGATATCGCTCGGAATCCCGCGGCCATTGTCGATGACGGTCACCGAGCCGTCGGGGTTGAGCGTCACCGAGACGAGGTCGGCATGCCCGGCCAGCGCCTCGTCGATGGCGTTGTCCACCACCTCATAGACCATGTGATGCAGGCCCGAGCCGTCGTCGGTGTCGCCGATATACATGCCCGGCCGCTTGCGGACAGCGTCCAACCCCTTCAAAACCTTGATGGAATCGGCGCCATACTCGGCTTCCGCGCCAATGGCGCTTTCGGTCTGATCGCTCATAAATACCTGTCTGATTGATGTCGCTGATCCGGCGCGGAAAAATGGTCCCGAATCGCGCCGTTTTGATGTCCTAGATATAGGCGCAAATGGCCGTTTTTCCAAGGTTTGCAGGCGTTTTGCCGGCTTGGCGAGCGGCCGTTGGCAGGCCGGGCGCGATACACCGGGAAGCGCGGTGCGGGCAGCGGGCTATGCCGGCGCGAAAGCCGCGCCCGAGCGCGGCCTTGCAACAGTCACATCGGGGCGTCTGCTATTCCGCCCGGAGGCCGGCGCGCAGCGCCTTCAGCGCCTCGCTCCAGCGGAACAACTCGTCCAGCATGGCCTTGGCGCCGCCCAGCACCTGCTCGCTCGGATGATACGCGCCCTCCTTGTCGAGCAAGGTCCTGTAGGAAGGCAGCGCCACGCCTTCCGGGATCGGCATGACGCCGACCGAGGTCAGCAGCGGCTTCAGCGCCTGTGCCGCGCGCAGGCCGCCGGACACCCCGCCATAGCTGAAGATGGCGGCGGGCTTGTAGCGCCACTCCTTGAGCAGATAGTCGACGGCGTTAACAATCGCCGGAGCGGCGAAATAATTGTATTCCGGCGCCACGAACACGAAGGCGTCGGCGGCGTCGATCGCCGTCGACCAGGCCTTGGTGTGGTCGTTCTCGTATTTGCGCAGGCGCGGATGATGCGGCTCGTCGAGCAGCGGCAGCTTGAAGGCGGCAATGTCGGCGAGCGCCGGCTCGAACTTGCCGTGCTCGCGCGCGAACCCCTCCAGCCACTCGGCGAAGATCGGTCCGGCGCGTCCCGGTCGCGTGCTGCCGATGATGATGCTCAACTGGTGCTTCACGGGTGGCTCCTCGATTGACGGTATCCGTTGGCGACTAAAGGAACCGGTCACCGTCAACAAGCAGCCATCGAAGGGCGCCGTTCACATTCAGGCGAGGCGGTCTCTCCATGGGCTTTCCGTTCGGTCACATGGACGCCCGCTTTGCCGCGCATTACATTTGCCGCCGTAGCGGAGCATCCGATGGACACAAAGCCCGCCCCCTTCGTGCCGCCTGCGCCGAAGCCGCGCACCCAGCCGCCCTCGACGCTGGAGATGATGCGCATCGTCTACCGCAACCCGCTCGAGCTGTGGGGCGAGCATACCTACAACGAGCCCTGGATCTCGGTGACCGGTATCGGCGGGCCGCTGGTCATCGCCAACGATCCCGGCCTCATCCGCCACGTGCTGATCGACAACGCCAGGAACTACAAGATGGCGACGGTGCGCCAGCTGATCCTGCGCCCGATCCTGCGAGACGGCTTGCTCACCGCCGAGGGCGAGGTGTGGAAGCGATCGCGCAAGGCGATGGCGCCGGTGTTCACGCCGCGCCACATCTTCGGTTTCGCCGAGCCGATGCTGAAGCGCACGCTGGAATTCGCCACCCGCTACGAGGCCGGCGGTACGACCGACGTCGCCCGCGACATGACGATGCTCACCTATGATATCCTGGCCGAGACGCTGTTTTCCGGCGAGATCGCCGGCGAGCCCGGCAGCTTCGCCAAGGAGATCGACCGCCTGTTCGAGACCATGGGCCGGGTCGATCCGCTCGACCTGTTGCGCGCCCCGGAATGGCTGCCGCGGCTGACCCGCATCCGCGGCCGCAAGACCATGGCCTATTTCCGCAACATCGTTGCCAACACGGTGAAAATGCGCGAGGAGCGGCTGAAGCGCGATCCCGACGGCGTGCCGCAGGATTTCCTGACGCTACTCCTGAAAGCCGAGGGGCCGGACGGCCTGACCCGCGCCGAAGTCGAGGACAACATCATCACCTTCATCGGCGCCGGGCACGAGACCACGGCGCGCGCGCTCGGCTGGACGATCTACTGTCTCGCCGAAGCGCCTTGGGAGCGCGACAAGGTCGAGCAGGAGATCGATGCGGTGTTGGCGCGCGAGCCCGATCCGACAAGGTGGCTGGACGCCATGCCGCTCACCCGCGCCGCCTTCGAGGAAGCGCTGAGGCTTTATCCGCCGGCGCCCTCGATCAATCGCGAGCCGATCGAGCCGGAGACCTGGAACGGCCTCTATATCCCGAGATACGCCGCCGTGCTGGTGATGCCCTGGGTGGTGCATCGTCATCGCAAGCTATGGGACAGGCCGGACGCCTTCATGCCGGAGCGCTTCCATCCGGAGAACCGCGAACGGATCGACCGCTTCCAGTATCTGCCTTTCGGCGCCGGGCCGCGCGTCTGCATCGGCGCCAGCTTCGCCATGCAGGAGGCGATCATTGCTTTGGCCATCCTGTTGTCGCGCTTCCGTTTCGACGTAACGTCACAAACTCGGCCATGGCCGGTGCAGAAGCTGACCACGCAGCCGCAGGGCGGCCTGCCGATGCAGATTTCCCGCCGCGCCTGATTGGAACGGGTCCCGATCGGGAACAGTCTACCGGTCGGCGATCGGCCGGCGCTGCTGGAACTGGCCGGCGGCGCGGAAGCGCCAGAGATAGCTCGGCAGGATCGCGGCGATCGCCTGCGGCTGGATGCCGAGGCCATTGATCGTTCTGTTCGCCTTGGCGGCGGCTTCGGAGACGACGTTGTGCTCGCGCAGCTGCAGCACCTGGTCCTTGGTCAGCAGCGGATTGGGCAACAGCTGCAGGATCGAGGCTTGGATATTGGCCACCCACCACGGCACTGGCACCAGGAGGCGTCTGCGGTCGATAACGGCGAGCAGCTCCTGCATGCATTCCTTGAAGGTCAACACCTGCGGGCCGCCGAGCTCATAGGTCTGGCCACGCTCAACCTTGCCGTCGACCGAGCGTGCCACCGCCTCGGCAACGTCGCCGACATAGATCGGCTGGAATTTCGTCTCCCCGCCGCCGATCAGCGGCAGCACGGGCGAGAAGCGCGCCATGTTGGCGAAGCGGTTGAAGAAGGCGTCCTCGGGTCCGAAATTGATCGAGGGCCGCAAGACGACGGCGTCGGGCACCGTCTCGAACACTGCTTTCTCGCCGAGAGCCTTGGTGCGGGCATATCCCGACGGCGAGTTGAGGTCGGCGCCGAGCGCCGATATATGGGCGAGGCCGGCGCCGACCGATCGCGCGGCCTCGGCGACGGCGCGCGCGCCGAACTCGTGCACGGAGCCGAATTTCTGCCGACCGCTCTCATGCAGTATGGCGACGAGATTGACGACGTGGTCGGCGCCCTGAACGGCGCGGTCGACCGACCAGCGCACGCGCACATTGGCCTGCACCGGCTGGATCTGGCCGACATTGCCGAGCGGCTGCACATGGCCGGCAAGGTCGGGCCGCCGGCAGGCGACCCGGATGCGATAGCCGCGCTTGGCGAGCGCGCGAACGACATGACGGCCGACGAATCCCGAGCCGCCGAACACGACGACGAGCTTGGGGGTCTGCAGGATTTCGGTCATGGCTGGCTCCGCGCGCAAAAGCTTGGCTGAGCCGCTTCTTAATCCGTTTCGCGTCAAAGGCAAAGAGCGACCGGAGGTCGCCGCCGCCTTGTTTTTTAGTAATTCCAGGAAAGTGTGGAGCGGTTTTCCGTGCCGAATTGCGTCAGGGTAAAAGCCGCTCAGAACGCCCGGCCGATGCGCGCGTCGACCGAATGCCGGTTGCCGCCTCGGATGACGAAGAAGGCGAGGATTGCCGCCCAGAGCAGCGACTTTTCCGCGCCCGAAAAGCCCTGGCCCATGGTGACCCAGTGGAACCATACTGTGACCAGAAGCACGATCAGGCCGGCGAAAGCGGCCGGGCGGGTGACGAGGCCGATGGCAATCAAAATGCCGCCGAAGAATTCGGTGCAGGCGAGCAGCGGCGACCAGAAGACGCCAGGATAGAAGCCCAGACCTTCGACCATTTCCGTGGCGCCAAACGGATTGACGATCTTCTGCGAGCCATGAATGGCGAGGAACGCCCCGGCAACGGCGCGCAGCAGCGTTTCGGCCGCATTGTTCAGCGTCGCATAGAGTCCGCCTAGGGCCGGAACGATAAGCCTTGGTCTGGACGTGTCGGTGCTGGCGAACATGCGGTCTCCTTTTTGCTGATTTGACGGACGCAAAGGCGTCCACTCCGTCAAATAGAATAAACCTGACGAACTTTCGCATGTTTTATTGCCGCAGTGAGAAACAGAAAACCCCGCCGAGGCGGGGTTTTCCGGGCAGTGAGCGCATCGAAACAGGGTCCAACGAGGCGGCCTGACCTGAGACGGTATCAAGGCGGCGTGAAGCAAGCACGCCCGCCCCGGCCCTGGACGCCCGGCGCGACGGCCGCCAATCGCAAGCCGCGACCCAAGCCACCCTTTTGCGGCTTGAGATGTGGGGTGCCGCTGATGGGTCGCTGCCGGGCTAAGAAAGGTTCAAAGCGGCGCGAAGCAAATGCGCGCCTTGTTGCCGGGCGATGCCTCGATCAGGCCGAGTAGCGTTCGGCGAATTCGGAAATGCGCTGCACGACCGCCTTCGGGATATCGACACCGCGCGCCGTCGCCTTTTCAGCGGCCTCTGCCCGGGCACGGCCGGGGATGTGCACGCCGTAGCGCCGCCGCAGCCGGTCGAGCTGGTCCTTCATGCGCTGCTCAAAATCCGGATCGACCAATTTGGGCTCGATAGCGAGCACGAAGAGCCCGGTTCCGGGGC